>QCVU01000007.1 GCA_003210275.1 Prochlorococcus sp. AG-686-M10 | reverse complement strand
GGAATAGAATCTGCCCTTAGAAGATTTAAAAGGCAAGTCTCAAAATCAGGAATATTTGCCGATTTAAAAAGATTGAGGCATCATGAAACTCCTATTGAAAAATATAAGAGAAAATTACAACAAAGAAGAAAAGCAAGAAGAAGATAATTTATACGATTCCAAATAATTTCACAATTAAAGGTGTAATTTTATAATTGAGTATCTAAAAAACAAAAAAATAAATATTAACTTTTAAAAGTTTTGACATTTATTTTTATAATCTAGAAAAATTGATATTTATTACTTAATTTTCTTTAGTTTTTTAACAAGATTTATTCCTACTCCGGGAACAGCAAGAAGATCTTCATCTTTTGCAGAGGTGATTGACTTAGTGGTTTTAAAACCAGCCTTGTAAAAAGCCTCAGCACTCTTAGCTCCTACCCCTGGAATAGCTTTAAAAGCTTCTATTATTTTTTTCGAGTCATCTTTTTTTATTTTAGATTTGGAGGAGTTGTTAGACTTGATAGACTTCTTATTTGTTTTCGATAATGATTTTTTAGATAAAGGAATAACTGTAGAGGTCTTGCTCTTAAAAAGGATTGATTTTAGCTTACTTAAAATTTTGGTAATCATTTATTCAAAAAATTGAGGATTTATTAAATTCTACATAACTATAAAAATTAATTTTTTAAAATAATTAATGATATTTTTATAGGAAAATAGAAATTAATTTTTTATTTACATCTATATTAAGTCATATATTTATTTATGGTGCAAGTTAACAATTAATTAAAAAACTATATAAAATTTCAAAAATTATATTTAAGTCCTTGATCTAATACAAAAATGAAATATTGAATTTATTATTCTCTAGGTATTAAATAATTCTAGGGTGAACGTCAATTAAAAAATTAACTATTTTATATAACTGGGATTAATAAAATAAAAAATTCTTTGTAATAATTTCACTACTTTCGTCATCTAATAAAACAAACATTTATTATGTTTATGAAAAAGAAATCGATTCAAAAACATATTATTAAATAATAACCCTTATAAAATTCAATAAAAAGTTGACTCAATAAAAATTTTTATTCCTAGTATTATAAAATCCAAGTTTACAATATTATTCAATAAATTATCGAATATGCAATTAATAATTATTAGTGGACCATCTGGAAGTGGAAAAACTACACTATCAGAAATAATTTTAGAAAATATAAAAGATGGATTAATATTAAATACAGATAATTACTATAGAACAGGTATACTAAGCAAAATATTATCGAAAGTACTTATCTCATATTTTGATAGAAAAATAAGTATCAACTTTGCATTATTTAATAGAGATCTAGATTTTATTTTAAAAAACAGAATCTCTAATTTCTCCTATAAATATAGTTTCAAGACTAAATCTATTAAAAAAATATACAAAAAAACTAAAAATATTAAATATATTATTATAGAGGGAATTTTTGGAGAAGAAATATTAAAATCCTTATCTAAAAAAAATTGCATTTTAATTAAATTAAAAGCTAATAAACAAATTTGTATGAAGAGGGTTGTTAAAAGAGATTTTATAGAAAGAGGTAAAAGTAAATATCATGCCAAAAAAAACTTTATAAAAGCATGGGATTTATTTCATAAAAATAAAGACAATTCAAGAAATCATTGTAAAACTATTTTCATAAAGAAAAGAAGTGACATAAATCCTTTATTAAAACATATAATTTCTATAGTAAATTAATCTTTTGAGATAATTTCAAGCCACTTAATATTGCGCCTTCAATTCTTCCAAAACCTTTAAATGCAAACCAATCCCCACAAAAAGCTAAGTTTAAGTTTTCACAAACTTGCAAATTTTCAGGGATACCTAAACCAGAAGGTTGAGAAGCATTCCATATCATTATAGAAATATCTTGATAATCTATTAATTTATTTATATATTGATTTTTATCAAAAATTTGATTGAATTTTTCTAATAATTTATTTTTAAATATTTCTTTGTTATTACATTGAAAATACTCATTGATAAATTCTATATTTTTGGTGTGAAGAACAATTCCTAATTGATCTTTAATTTGCTTTTGAAATATAATCCTTTCAAATTTAAATTTCTTTTCTAGAAGATTATTTAAAAGGATATGTCTAAATTTTTTCTTATAGTTATCTTTATAACAATAATTTGATTTAGTATAAATTAAAAAAGTTAACCTTTGAATATATTCTTGTTCATCAAGTAGATTTAAAATTAAATCTACTTTTTTATCATGATTTGTTGGAATAGCTTTCCTCAATGGGATTTGATTTATTTTCAAAATATCTAATGATCTTCTATGTAAAATTAAATTACTTGAACATATAAGAAATTTTGTTTTAAATATACATCCATTTTTGGAGGTTAAAATCCAACTATTATTTTCATAATCTAATTTAACTATTAAAGTTTGAAAGAAATAGTCAACTTGATTTCTCAAATTATTATGGGAAATAATTTTCTGTGATAAATCAGACATAGAAGTGTTTGAAATATAATTTTGGCCACTATAGAAATAAGAGTTTATTTTTTTATTTTCTATAGACTCTCCATCTAATTCAATTATATCTGAAAGATCTAATTGGATAATTTTAGAATCTAACAATTCTTGAATGAAGGTTTTCAATAACCTATTATTTGAAATGTTGGAAATATTGAAATTTGGGGAACCATGATTAAGTTGCCAACCACTATTACTAAAACTAACTCTTGTACTAGCCCTACCTCCAAGATTTCGTCCGTTTTCTATTATCGCAATTCTTCCATTAAAACCATTTTTTATATGAGTAGATGCAAATACGCATGATGATATTCCACCACCAATGATGGCTATATCATAAAAAGTATCATTAATCATAATTATTAATTATTTATGTTTTGAGTAAAGTTTGAATATAGTTCAAATTTTCTATTGAAGAACATTCAGTCTCAATTACTGGGCAAATATTATTATCAAGATAAATTTCAATTAAATCTTTAGTAAATAAATAAAAATTATCAAGAGAATTAAGATACTTCTCTGAAATAAAAACCCCTTTCCAAGGACGATATTTAAATCGGGAAATAAATACCCTTGAGGGAATTAATAAGCTGCCGAAAACTTTAACATTTTTATCTTTACTATTAAATGAATTTTTGAGAATAGATTCTTTTAAAAAATTAATTTCTTCTTGAAGTAATTTAATATCAGTTCCAAATTGAAGCCAGATTGATTTAGTTAATCCTGAAGAAAATTTCTTTTCAATTCTTTCTCTTTCTCCACAAATATTATAATAATTTTTCAAGTATGGATTATAAGCAATTCCTATATTAATATTTACTTTTTTTTCCTTTTTCAAATCTCTCAATACGTCCAATACTTCAAAGTTTTTTTTCTTATTAGATCCTGAAACAAGTAGAATTTCATTATTTTTATAAGAATTACATTTTTTAATAAAATTTAAAAACTCTAAATATGAATTTCCTCTATTTTTTGTATATTGATGATAAAGACTATAGTGAAATATTACATCTAAGCTTTTATAGTTCTTACCTATATATTCAATAGTCTCATTTAGGAATTCTTTTTTTATTACACCTTTGCATGGGATATTTATTTTATTTATGTTATTGGATATGCAAAAATTAAGTTTATTTTCTAATTGCAAAATATTTTTAAAAGACAATTCAAATCTCAAATTTTTAATCATATTATAATTGTAAAAGTTTTTGCCTAAGAAGGTTTACCGAAAGCATGCATCAAAAACAATCCTTATTTTTGAATTATTGTTTTTTCTATTACCTTTTAATAGGTAATTTGGAGATACAGCTAAATAAGCTTTAAAAGAAATTTGTTCATTGGATGATTTTACAATTATATCTTTAAAGCATCTCCAATTATTTGGTATAACTATCCCTGGCCAAGCGGTCCATAAACCTAAAACCAATCCTGAAAATAATAAAAACAAAGATTTCATATGAAACAAAATAAAAGAATTATAAAAATACTTATATTTTAAGGAAAATAAAGAATGGAAGAACTTACAAACAAATAACTTTATAATTTTGTATTTTTATTAATACAATTATTCTTATTAAATCAAATTTATAAAGAGGTCGAGGGGTTAGAATAATCCAAACAAGATTCATAAAAAATATGGCAAGTCAGGATTATCTAATTGCAATTGCATTAATAGAGCAAAATAATGTCAGGGCAATGCCTTTAGGTGGTAAAGAGATTAAAGAAAAACTAGAAGAGGAAGGTAATTTAATTAAACTTGGGGAAGAAGTAATTCTAAATCTTCTTCTAAGAGTTTTCCAAAGAAGTGATGAAGGAGCCTTAAAAAGAGTATCAGAAGATAAAGGCCTAATATTAGTGCATATGCATCCAAAAAGAATGCAGAAAGAACTTCCATTTATAAAATCTGAATGGATAAGAGACGGTGATACAACTCAATTTTTAAAGTATTTGGGTAATCTATCAAAAGAAATATGGACAGCTTCTTTTATAAAATATAAGGGTATAGAATTAGTATCAATTGCAAAAAACGAAGATATGTAGCTTTTTATATACAATCATAATTTTTAAAATATTCTTTAATTAATTTATTATTTTCTTTAGATATTTTTAAACACTTCTTTTTATTTCCAAAATTAATTGATATATAATTAAAATCATTTTTAATATGCAAGGCACAATTGCCTTCTATACAAATACAAGAATCAATTCTTTGATTTTTAATTATTTTTTTAACAAAAGGTTCTCTTTCTTTTTCCTCATCATAATGAGGGCATGCTATTCCTTTTATTATTCCCAAACAATTTATTATTTCTAATTTATTATAGAAAGAGTCAGTAATTCCTTGATCAAACCAGCATATCGCGCCGGCACTGACCCCACTCATTATAATCCCTTTTTCATAAGCAATTTTCAGAATATTCTGCAGATCCCATTCTTTCCAAACTGCCAACATACTTTTTGTATTTCCTCCTCCAACATAAATTATATCTTGGGATAAAATTTTTTTTTTCAAGTTTTCTGTTCTTGAAAAGAAATCAAGATGACTAGTAATACAATTTAATTCTGAAAAAGCTCTATAAAAATTTAATTTATATGTATCATTATCTCCTGATGCAGTAGGAATAAAGCAGATTTTAGGTTTTTTCTTTTTAACTAATGACGTAATATATTTCTCTATCTTAAGTTCACCTAAGGATCTTCCAAAACCTCCACCACCAATTGCCACAATATTTTTATTTGACATTGCAATTTATACTCAACTCAATGAATTTAAAACAAATTACCCTAAAAGATCAACTTGATTTAAAAAAAATATATTTTGATTCAATAATTTCTATAGATGAGAAAATTTATACTTCAGAACAAAAAAGAGCTTGGGCAAGCCAAGCTTGGGATAATAAATATTTTAATTTATCATTAAAGGAAGGTAAAGGATGGCTTATTAATGAAAGAGAGAAGATAATTGCATTTGCCTCAAGGTATCCAAATAATCGAATTTCCCTTTTATATTGCAGAGGAGATTCACAAAGGAAAGGTTATGGGACAAAGTTACTTCAAAAAATAGAAAAGGAAGCCATAAAAGAGGATTTACCTTGCTTAACAACTGAGGCAAGCTTAATTAGTTATAAATTATTTCTAAAAAATAGCTGGAAAATAATTCGTAAAGAAAAAATAATTATCAAGAATATAACATTTGAAAGATATAAGATGATAAAAAATTTTTAATTGCTTAAATATAAAAATGATTAGCAGAAGCAAAAAATTATTATTATTTCAAAGATCTCTTATTTGGTTTTTATATTTATTTTCAGGATACATACTCTATTCAAAAAAAGGATATATATTTTCAATATTTATTACCTTCGCAAAGGTAATTTATCCATTATCAATTTTTTGGTTACAAATAAGAATAAAAAGGAGTGGGAAGTTTTTAACAATAGATTCAACCATGAAAACATCCCAATTATGGTTTAATCTATTGCCTGTTCTAGCATCCTTAATTACCGTAGTTTTAAGTATATTAAATACAATTTTTTATCTCATAGATAAGTTTATATAGATATTAAGGCTTAAAAGACAAAACATTATGTAAAGAAAATTGCCATTTCAGATAAATTGCTTAAATTTTAAATAGTAACAATTTTTTTTCATGCAAAACATTACGTTTAAAGGAAATATTAATTTTGATAATAAAAAGGAAGAATTTAACGAAAATGAATTGTTCTCTCTAAAAATTACTGACAGTTTATATAAAAAAGATATTGGAAAATTTCTAGAAATATTATCATCTCATTTCATCCCGTAAAAAAATTCCTACATAATGTTCAAATTAAAACAGTGCAAGAAATAAGTTTGTTTTTGACAGATAATATATTTAAATAAAAAAAAATCTAATGCAAATGTATCTTGCGGATTGTCAATTTCCAGATATTGATAATCAGGTTAAAGCCTATAAATTATTTGTAGAAGCATGGGAGAATGGCGAAATGGCCAAAGCTGATAAAACTGAAAATTTTGAAATGCTCTTTAGAGTGCATGCTCCTGGAGAAGGAAGGGTAGTTTGTTTGTGTAAAGCTTATAGTGATAAGGAAGTTTTTGAACATTTCGCCCCTTGGAGAGCAAAATTTGGAATTCATATGGAATTTACACCTGTGACCAGTTGTCAAAACATTGTCGATTATCACAAAGGCTTATTTAAATCAATGAATTAATTACCTATAAAATTTGTTTTTTAATGTGAAAAAACCTTTTTCAAATATTATTAATAAAGATAAAAATACATCTTTATCTAAAAAACCTCCTAAAAAAGAAGAAAGTGAAAAATCAAAACCGTTAATAATTTTCGGAACTATTGTTTCAATATCTTCTATATTTTTGCTTCTTTATACAATAAATAACAAATTTGGGTGATATGAGTAATTTACACAATTACTTTTATCTTTTATATGAATTATATTTATAAAAATAACTAAATTTTATGGCATTTGAACAGGGTGGCATGGCTTCAGGCCTTTTAATTATCGCAGTCTCAATAGTTTTTGCTGCTGGATTTGGATTTTTAGTGTTACATTTTGTACCCGGAACACCATTCTAATAACATTATTTATTTGATAGAAATCATATGTTCACTGTCTCAAGTTCTTGCACAGTGTTATTTTCTTCTGTTTTGTTTTTTACTCTATAAGCATAAATTAGTGAACCAAGAGCAATAGATGTAGAAGCTAATATTCCTGAAATAAGTATCAAGGCAAACAAGCCACCTATCAACCCCCCTTTTAATCTAAGTAAATTAGATTTTATGAGAAGAACTAGTAGAAAAAACGTAGTAGCTTTGAGAGAAGTAATTTTAATTAAAGCTATAGGAGCAAAAGGGTTTAGTAACATTTAATTTTTTAATATTCAATACTCTAAAAAAAAATTCTTAAAACTGCTAAAAAAAAAAGACTCAAAAAGAGTCTTTTAGAATTTTAATTTAAAAAAATATGAATAATTTATTCCTCAGTATCAAATTTGCTAAGATTTGGTCCAGCTACTAAACCAACAAGCCCAAAGAGAACTAAAGAACCAATCCCAACACCTGCGGCCCAAGGATTAAAACCGCCAATAGCGAATGAAGCTAATAAATTCATGAATTTTTAAAATACAATTATCTCGGAGTTAGCATACAGAATTATTGAAGGGAATATACCCAAATTGAGACATTTCTTTGTAATTAGACAGTAATTCAAAAAAGAGATAGTTTTATAGCTACATAAATATTTGACAAATAGAATACTTTAATTTGAGTCTTTGATGGACAACAAGTCACTATTTTTTCACTTAAGATCTACTCATTGTCAAAAACAAGTTATGAATACAAATTTAACATTTATATATGATGGAGAATGTCCTTTTTGTAATCATTTTGCAGAACTTTTAGAACTTAAAAGTAAAATAAATAATATTTCTATTCTCGATGGTAGAAAAAATCCAAAAATAATAAAATCTCTTTTAGATAAAGGTTATGACATAGACAGAGGAGCAATCCTTCTTAAGGATGATGATATATTTCATGGAGCTGAAGCAATAAATAAAATATGTACTCAAATAAATAACCCGTCTGGCAAACTTTTAAAACTCTTATCAAATATCTTTAAATCAGATAAAAGAACAAATTTATTGTTTCCCTTACTTGTAAGAGCAAGGAGATTAGCTTTGATTGCAAAAGGAGTACCAACTTCATTGGTTTGAAAAAATCATTCCCTCCAAATTAATAAATGACATATTTTTAAGCTTATTTATGATTAGAAGATAATTTATTATTTCTTAGCTAGAACATATAAGAAATATCAAAAAATAATGATAGAAAACTTCAATCCATTTATTTCTTTAGGTGGTAAAGATCAGAAAATAAATCATATGGCAGAGGCAGCACTAGAAATGAATTTAACATGCAATGATTTAAAAAAAGATCTTGATTTAACTGATGGGGACGTTATTGATATGTTGCAATTAGTGATGGATGGGTTTAAAAATAGAAATTAAATAAATAATCTCACTAAAAAATTTAGTTTTCCTTAAATTTTTAATGAAAAGCATACAAATTGAATTTTCAAAATATGAGTCAGTAAATTCATTATGGTCTGAATTGATAGAAAATCATGGATTTGAAAGAGCTAAAAATATTGTTTCACAAGCTATAGATTTACAAAAAATGAATGGCAATAAAAATGTAACCATGCCAATTATATTTTCAGGGACTGGAGGATTAGCATTAATTCCTATTCAATCATTAAAAGAAAAAACTTTAAAAAGTAACTCAAAAGAAAATCAAGTACTTATATTTAATCTCAAAAGGAAATCATTTCAAATTTTAAATGAAGCTAAACATTAATAATTTTTTTTTGAAAACCATTAAATAAAATAAATTAGATTGAAATATCTCATCACGGAATTAATTGATATGCCAAACCCATAGAAAATCATTACTCAATATTTATAAATTTAATTTATAGTCTATTTATATTACTAATTAATAATGACTTTTGAAGCCAAATATCTAGGTTCAAATGGTTGGTTAATCAAATTTGATAAAGCCAACTTAATAATAGATCCTTGGCTTACAGGTGATTTGGTATTCCCTCCAGGAGAGTGGTTTTTCAAAGGTTCCCTAGATAATGAAATTTTAATTGAGGAAGACATTAATATAATTCTCTTGACGCAAGGGTTACCCGATCATTGCCATGTGCCTTCATTAAAAAAGTTTAAAAAAGATATTGATATCATCTGCCCCAATAGTGCAAAAGGGATTCTTGAAAAATTAGGCTTTACATCGATCAAAGTTCTTAAACCAACAGAAAAAATCAAACAAAAGGGTCTTGAAATAGAAGCTACTGCTGGTGCTCCCGTACCACAAATAGAAAATGGATACATAGTAAAAGACGATAAAGGCAAAGGGTTTTACATAGAACCACATGGTTATCTTGATGAAAACATTAATTCTCAAGAAATAGATGCAGTAATAACTCCAATAATTAACCTTGAACTTCCTCTTGTTGGATCTTTTGTAAAAGGGGCCGATGTGCTTCCCAAATTAATAAAAACTTTTAATCCAAAATATATACTTTCAAGTACTGCTGGAGGAGAAGCAAAATATACAGGCCTTTTAAACAAATTTATATCAGTTCAAGAATATACAGAAGAAGTAAAATGTAACTTGATAAATTTAAAAACTATGGATTCTGTAAAAATTTAGATATTTTTAATAAACAAAATTTATAACTATATCGTTAGTGCTTATAAACTAATAAAATAAAAATAAAAGGAGTTTCTAAAATTTATTCGTTATTTTTATCAACAATTTGTCTATTTGCTCTAAACACAACCTATTTTTGCGACAATATTAAGCTCGATTTGGTAATTAGAAATAATATTAATGGAGATTTCTCAATAGTTAAAACTATCTCTGAAATCGAACCTGGCGCATTTATTAATATAGATTGGGATGGGAAAAAGCTTATGCTACCATACTCTCTTAGAAAAGATTACTTATCATTTACGGACAGAAAATGGGATTGGAGATACCAAATAAATCAAGATGGATTGGTAAAAGATAAAAATCCGATATTGTATGAGTTACTTCCATCTGGAATAATCGAGGATCATATATGTCAATTAGGAGAAACCTAATTATTTTTAATTTATCATGCGCATAATATACTCTTTATTAAATTATTTAGTTCAGAGGATTAATTAATTAAATATGCTTAACGTTTCAGACAAAAAGAACAATAATGAATATATAAAACTGGAGGATTATAAATCCTTTGATTATGAAATACCTAATATTTTTTTAGATTTCATTATTGAAGACACAAGAGTACTTGTTAAAACTGAACTAAAATTAATCAAAAAGAATATCAATATTAATAGCCTTACTCTTGATGGGATAAATATATTTGTTAGAAAAATTTATTTAGATGAAACTCTATTAGCAGAAAATAAGTATTCAATACAAAGAAATAGTTTATTAATAAAATCAATTCTTAAAGAAACTTTTACCTTAAAAATTGAAGGAACAATTAAACCAAAGGAGAATTTTTCACTTCTAGGAATGTATGAAAGTAATGGAATTATTACTACGCAATGCGAAGCAGAAGGCTTTAGAAGAATAAGTTACCATTCTGATAGACCTGATATTTTAAGTAAATATAAAGTAAGGATTGAGGCAAATAAGAAAGAATATCCAGTATTACTGTCTAATGGAAATCTAATCAAAGCAAATGACCTTGAGCATAAAAGGCACGAGGTAATATGGGAGGATCCATATCCCAAGCCCTCATATCTTTTTGCTTTAGTTGCAGGGAAACTTAACTGCATCAGAGACAACTTCAAAACCAAATCTAATAAAAAAATAGAAATAAATATATATGTAGAAAAAGGTGATGAAAAATATGTACAGCATGCAATCAATTCTTTGAAGAGGTCGATGAAATGGGACGAAGAAACATATAATCTCGAATACGATTTATCATTATTTAATATTGTTGCAATTAGACATTTTAATATGGGAGCGATGGAAAATAAAAGCCTCAATATATTCAACTCGAAATTAATACTTGCTAATACAGAGACTACGACTGATGAAGAGCTGGAGCGTATAGAAGGTGTAATCGCTCATGAATACTTTCATAATTGGACAGGTAATAGAATAACTTGCCGAGATTGGTTTCAATTATCACTAAAAGAGGGTTTAACAGTATTTAGAGATCAGGAATTTACCGCAGATCTTCATAATCGTTCAATAAAAAGACTTGAAGATGCAAAATTCCTAAGAAGAGCACAATTTAGAGAGGACTCTGGCCCGACATCACATCCAGTAAGGCCCGAAAAATATATAGAGATAGATAATTTCTATACGACTACTATTTACGAAAAAGGGGCCGAAATAATAAGGATGCTTAAAACATTAGTAAAAAATGAAAACTTTAATATTGGTTTTAGAAATTTTATTTCTACTTATGACGGGAAAGCCGCAACTATTGATCAATTTGTTGAAAAAATTTTAGAGAATAATAAAGAAATAAATATTGAAGAATTTAAAACATGGTATAAACAAAATGGGACCCCTTTGGTTAAGTTTAAAAGGAAATGGGATAGAGAAAAAAAAATCCTTAAAATCCAAGCCTCTCAAATAAATTCAAATAAAAAAAATAATTATAACAATCTACCTCTTATAATTCCTATTAACATTGCAATATTCTTGAGTAGTAATAAAAAAATAAATAAGACACTTATCTTAAAAGAAAAGGAAGAAGAATTCACTCTAGAAAATATAACCTCCAATTTTGATATACCAATAATTTCATATTTAAGAAATTTCTCAGCCCCTATAAAATGGGAAACAGATACTTCATTTGCAGAAAAATTATTAATACTAGAATTTGAAACTGATTATTTCACAATACATGACACAATAAAAAGTATTTACAAAAAAATAATATGCAAAAGAATATATGAAGAACCCGATATTAATATTGAAAATAAATTAGCATCAACATTAAGATCAATTATTAGGAATAATAAAAGTATAAATTTATCTCTCTTATCTGAAATACTTAGTATCCCAACATTCTCAGAAATAGAATCGGAAATAAAGATAATTGATCCATTAAAAATTTATAAAACTATTGACGAATTAAATAATATTTTTGGTAATAAATTAAAATTAGAACTTTTGAATAAGCTTAAAGAGATTAATAAAAATATAACTAAAATATGGCCTGAGGGTAAGGATGAAAGAAAACTAATTGAAACAATATGGAAGTTACTTTTACATAGTGGAGATGAAGCAATTAAAAGCAAAATAATTAGTTTTGTAGATAGTAAATCAATGACACTATCAAAAGCTGCTTTGAATGTATTCACAAGGATTAATTGCCCGGAAAGAGAATTAATTTCAAATATGTTTTTTAAAAAATGGAAAAATAACCCAGTAGTCTTAGATAATTGGTTCTTTTTTAAAGCATCAATTGAGATCGATAGTAATCAAAAAAGTATAGAAGATCTATTTAAAAATGAATATTTTGATGTCAAATCACCCAACACTTTAAGATCTGTATTAAATGCTTACGTAACAAGAAATTCATTATTCCACTCTATCGATGGATCAGGTTATAAATACATAGCAAATAAGATTCTTGAATTCGACAAATCAAATCCAATAGTAATTTCACGTTTTATAAAAATATTTAGTACTTTTAGACAATATAAAAATCCTTATAAAAGAAATATAATTAAAGTTCTTAATTATATAAAAAAAAATAAACTTTCACCAAATTCAAGAGAAGTTATAGATGCGATTTTGAATTAATAATTATTCTATTTATGTAAACTTATAAAGACTATTATTAAAAAAATAATAATTAAAAATAAAAATGTTTTTGTAGTGATCAGTATTTTAAAATTAATGAGTTTATCTTTTTTATATTCTTTATTCCACTTTCTTTTGACGTAATTATTAGTTACAGATTTATTAGGTCTTCCACAGTACAGGCAGGTTGGGGCTGTAATTGAGATTAAATTTTTACATTGTGGACATTTTTTTTGTTTCATAATAATTTCATATTAGCAAAAAATTATTAAAAACTTTTTATTAAAAAATTAGATATTAAGATGTCTTTTCAGAAGAGAAAAATTAAAGATTATTGATAGAAAATGATTTGATAATAATTAAATTAAGTTTCAAAATCATACTCAATTAAAACTTATTAATATTGTGGAATATAATAAACTATATTTTAATATTTATATGTTAGCAATTGCATTAGGGTTGGGTCCTTTAGAGACAATTACAATAGCAATATCAGTTACAGTTTTTATTGGTGCTTTTACATGGGTATCGATAAAAGGTGATTTAAGAGAACTTGCGAATGAACTTATTGATAATAATCAGAAAGAAGAAAATTAATTTATTCTCTAAATAATTAATTATGCAGCCTTGGATAATCAATAATATGTCTTATTTCCTTAAGAGACGCTCCATAAATACTATTACCATTTAAATTAACTCCTTTCCACTTTTCTTTTTGGTTAAAAGTATTCTTAATACGAGAGTTTTTCATAAAAGAATGCCTATCATCCCATGTTAAAGTTATATCCCAACCTTTATAGTTTTCTATCATAGAAAAATAATAATATACTTAAATATTACATACAAAGGCAGAAAACAAAAACGAAGGAAATAAGTAGTTTTTTTATAATATTTATTTAATATTCTATAAATTAAGAAATAATTTTAATTTTAAGTGCTGACTTATCAGCGTTTTCTCGCGCAATATTTAGATCATCATCTGATGAAAGGACTACGCCCATTCTCCTTCCTTTCTTTGATGTTGGTTTCCCAAATATTAGAACTTTAGTATTCTCTACTTCTAGTGCCTCGTTTACGCCAGTATATGAAGGATTATTAGATTCTTTATCTGAAATTATTACTCTGGTTGCTGATGGCTTTAATAGTGAAATTTTTGGTATGGGTAAATTTAAAAAGGCCCTTAAGTGTAATTCAAATTCATTTAAGTTTTGACTAACTAAGGTGACCATTCCCGTATCATGTGGTCTAGGGGATAATTCTGAAAATATAACCTCTTTGCCTCTAACAAAAAACTCAACCCCATATATACCGGAACCATTTAAATTATTTAATATTTTTGTTGTCATTTTTCTAGCTTCATTAATTAAGGATTGATTCATATACAATGGCTGCCAGCTACATTGATAATCACCTTTGTATTGTTCATGACCTATTGGCTCACAGAATACATTCTCTCCACTATCTTTTCTAATAGTTAAGAGAGTAAATTCATAATCAAAATTTAAAAATTCCTCAAGTATTACACCAACTATTTTTCCTCTTGAATTTTTCAATGCATTGTTCCAAGCTAATAAAAGATCCTCTTTCCTGTTAACTAAACTTTGACCTTTACCTGATGAACTCATTAAAGGCTTAAGCAAAAGAGGGAAGCCAATTTCAGATGATTTTCTCTCTAGCTCTTCAACATTAAAAACATAACTAAATTTTGCAGTTTTTATCTTTAATTCTTTAGATGCGAGATTTCTTATTTTATCCCTGTTCATAGTTATTTCAACAGTTCTAGCATTTGGGACGATATTTATTCCTTCTTCTTCCAATTCCTTTAAAGCTTCAATCGAGAGTGCTTCAATTTCGGGGACTACGAAATCAGGTTTAAGTTCTTTTATCTTATTTTTTAAAATTTTCTTATCACTCATATCTATTACAAAAGAATTATCAGCTAATTGCATCGCAGGTGCATTTTCGTATTTATCAATAGCTATTACTTCTAAGCCTAATCTTTTAGCTGCAACTACTAACTCTTTTCCAAGTTCGCCACTTCCAAGTAATAATATTTTCTGGGGAATAAATTTAGAACTACCCATCACTGAATAAATTCATGTTATTTGTCATCATCAGATAGCTTGTTAGGGAATTTATCATTTCTTTTATTAGCTTTTAATCTTGCCATAAATGAATTATTTCCAAACCAATCATTTTGCTTCATTCCTCTTGTAATTGAAGTTGAAATAGCACCAAGAAAGAAAAAACCCATCATGATCCAAAGAATTCGTTCTAGAGCAATTGAAGGCGAGAAGCCTTGCCCTGATTTAATAATTTCAGAAAGAGGATCTAAGGGGTCCAAGATAACTTAATTCATACACTTTTATTATATAAGCAGAGAAAGAACTTTTTACTAAAAATTACAATTAAAATATTAAGCAAATAAGATCCTAAAAAACGCAAAAACTTTTTTTCAATGCTATGTTCAAAAGATAAATTTATTAAACATATGGTAGTAGAAGTTCAAAACACAACTGTTATATCAGCAAGTGGAGAAGCTAAAAAACTTAGCGAATACTCAGAAAATGTAATTTTGATAGTAAACGTAGCAAGTTATTGCGGCAATACTGCTCAATACGAGGATCTCCAAAAGCTTCACAATAAATATTCAAAAAAAGGTTTAAGAATCCTTGCTTTCCCTTGTAATGATTTTGGGAATCAAGAACCTGATTCTCTGACAGAGATACAGAACTTTTGTTCTACAAAATACGGTGTCGAATTCGAAATCATGGAAAAAGTCCATGCTAAAGGTAATACTACTGAACCATATACAACCCTAAATAAAGTAGAACCAAAGGGTGACGTTGAATGGAATTTTGAAAAATTTTTAATTGGTAAAGATAGTAATGTGATTGCAAGATTTAAACCGAGTATTCAGCCATTCGATGAAAATTTGATTACCGCAATAGAGGTGGCATTAGATTCTTAATATGAAAATTATATAAAATTTCTTTTTTAACCAAATAAACTTAATCGAATCAAACTATTGCCTAATTTTTTAGTGAAAATGAATAATTTTTGAGATTATTTTTTTTCAATTATTTTTAATTATTTTTCTCTTAAAATTTTATTAGGTTTAGTTTTTTTCCTTTTTAACTTTGCTTTTACTACCTCTTCTTTAACTGAAATCACCTCTGGTTTCTCTGACTTTGCTTTTACTACCTCTTCTTTAACTGCAATCACCTCTGGTTTCTCTGACTTTGCTTTTACTACCTCTTCTTTAACTGAAATCACCTCTGGTTTCTTTGTCTTTGCTTTTACTACCTCTTCTTTAACTGAAATCACCTCTGGTTTTAAACCTAATTGCGATCCTAAATTTAATTTATCTTTAGAAATATCCTCTTGATTACTAAGAAGAAACTTTAAAAAACGTTGGAATAACCACCAACCTTTTTCTACCTTTTTTGGGCCTAAAATTATAAGAACAATAACGGATATTACAAAAATTGCTGGAGAATTTAAACCCAAAAAATTCATCAATTTCAAATATTCTAAATTTACTTTAGTACATCATAAAAATTAAGGCTAATTATTTTCAAAAGTCGGTAAATAAAGCTCTCTATTTGAAGCAATAACGCCTTCTTCCTTAAAGAAAATTTCTAAATCTTTTAAATCACTAATATTAATTTTATCTCCGCAGTTATCTAAAATATTATTAGAAGTAAATTCCCAAAGGTCATCTAGATATTGATCATCATCGGGAAAAGCTACAAATTTTAGATATGTATTATTTAAAGCATATTCACTTGCAAATTCAGAATCTAATCCCTCATTTTTTGCATCACAGAAAACTTTAGCAAACCTTTTACCTACTGAAGTTTGAGCACTAGACAAATCAAGACTTCCTTGAATAGCAATAACATTATTAGGAGCAATAAAAAGAAATATTGGTAAAAGGATTGATAATAAAAGGATCAAAAATACAAAACCCAAAATTTAAATCATTCACAATTTAGCAAAAATAGTAACTAATTAAGACAATAAAAAGAAAACTAATTAAATTTTTAAGAATAAAAAACAGAATCAAATAAATGTTAATTATTCAATATATAGTGTATATATCAAAAGTGAATATTTACATAGTGTCATCAATTATAAAATTAAGAGGTAAAGGTGTATCTAGAATAATAAATAGTAAAATATTGTTGTCACCTCTAGCAGGAGTTACTGATAAAATATTTAGAAAATTAGTAAGAAAATGGGCTCCAGACTCCTTACTATTTACAGAAATGATTAATGCGACAAGTCTAAAACATGGATATGGTACTCAAAAAATTAAACAACTTGAATTAGAACAAGGTCCTGTAGGTGTGCAGATATTTGATAATAGACCCTTTGCTGTTTCAGAGGCAGCAAAACTGGCAGAAGATTCAGGAGCATTTCTGATTGATATAAATATGGGCTGTCCAGTAAAAAAAATCTCAAGAAAAGGGGGTGGAAGCGCTTTAATTAATGATCGTGTATTAGCTGTGGAATTAGTAAAAAGAGTTTCAAATGCTGTCAAAGTCCCTGTTACAGTCAAAACAAGACTTGGTTGGGATAATAAAGAAGAAAATATAGAGGAATTTCTTTTAAGTCTTCAAGAAGCAGGAGCTGAAATGATAACCTTACATGGGAGAACTAGAAAAGAAGGATTTTCAGGTATCGCAGACTGGGAAATGATTGGAAAAATTAAAGAGATTTTAGAAATACCAGTAATTGCGAATGGAGATATCAAGAATTCTAAGGACGCTCTTAATTGCTTCAAAAAAACAAATGCTGATGGTTTAATGATTGGGAGAGGCGTACTTGGTTCTCCATGGAAAATAGGAGAAATTGATTACGCAGTTAAAGAACTTAAAGGTTTTAAAGAACCAAATATTGAAGAAAAATTGTTATTAATTATAGAACATTTAGATGAACTTATAAAAGAAAAGGGCAGTCATGGTTTATTAATAGCAAGAAAACATATTTCATGGACTTGTAATAATTTCCAAGGAGCCAAAAACCTTCGCAATAAATTAGTAAGAGCAATAGATGCTAATGAGGTTAAAGAATTAATAAATAAAGCCATTAAAACTTTAAATAATGAACAAAAAATATTAACCTGAAAATAAAAAAAATTATAAATGAAAATAATTAATTCAAAGACTAGTGAAAGAGTTTGTAAACACATGAATAATGATCACATTGCATCTGTACATAAATATCTAAAATATTACGGGAAAATCTCAGATTTTAAAGAAGCTTATTTGGAAGAAATTTCGAGTCAATTCATGAAAATTAAATATGATGGGAAGTCTGCAATTATAAATTTTAAAAATGAAATCTCAGAGGATGAAATTCATGAAACATTAGTTTCTATGATAAGAGAAATTGAATAGATTAATTTAGTCTTTACTTTGAAAGAAAAGAACATCTAAGAATTATCCTCATAGAAATCTGTAATTACTTTACATTCTTCAAACGTAAGCATACTCAATCTTGAACTCGCATTACATTTTAAGATTACACAAACAGCTAATAAATCTGAGCTGTCTACATTGAGGGCTTCAGAAAGCTCTATAACTCTAAGACCTTTCAATATTTTTAATTAGAAATGGATTAATAAAAACGTTGGACTTTAAATTAATGTGCAGCATTTTTCCCTAAACCAGCTATAAATGGGAAAGCTTGTTCATCCCCAAATATATCCTCATTAGAAGCTTTAGGGATATCACCATCATCCCTATTATCATTAACCTTTGATTCTACAGATAAATCATTACTTAATTCGTCACCAATATCATCGGCTAAGCAATTATTAAAACTAAAAAAAAAGGAACTAACAAAAACAAATAAAGATAAAATGATACTTTTCATAATAAAAACCAATAAAAAATATTCTCTTACAAAAATAAATTTTCGAAAAAAAATTTACTAAAATTAAAACATTTCTAAATATATAATTTTAAAAATTGTATTTAAGCTATTTATTTAATTTTTTTCTATTCTTAAATCTTACCAAAAAATAAATACCAATAATTATAAGAAGAGCCATTGAATATTTAAACAAAAAAACATAAACGACATAAACTAGGAGAGGGAACAAGCACGCTCTTTTAAAATTAATTTTTTGAGTTAAGGTCATTTTTTTCCAATTTAGATATTCTCTCCACTGGAATATTTTCTTCATTTTTCTTTCTTTATATTTGCGATTAAACATAATTTTAAAAATATAGTTTTTGTCTTATTTTTATTTTAATTAAGAAGAACCAATTTTAGTAACAATATTTTAATTTATTTGATTATAAATAAACACATACAAATTAAGAACTTTAATTTAAATGAAAAAAATTTGGAAAATTAAAAAGTTAGTCTTACCACAACATTCAGATCATGCAGGGGTTATGTGGCATGGTACGTATTTTAATTGGCTAGAAGAAGGAAGAATTAATGCACTTTTAAAAGCAGGTATAAATTATGTTGACCTTATAAAAAAGGGTTTTGAGTTACCTTTAATTGATACCTCAATAAAATATATATCACCCTTATTTCTTGGAGATAATATAACAATAGAAAGTATCTTTACAATAAGCAAAAGTCCAAAAATAAAAATCCATTCGAAATTCAAGAATAAAAGTAAAAAGGTTCTTACTATAGCTGAGGTTAATTTAGTTCTAATTAATAAAAACACTTTTTCTATAATTAGGAAAAGGCCTGATTTCATATCACAAGCTTTTTTAAAATTAAACGGATAAGATTATAATTATTTAATTAAATATTTAAATCAATTAAATTCTATTCAGAAATGAAAGATATATTTCTTGTCTTGGACTCATATCAATATAAAATGGAATCAAGATATCAGGAAACATCTTCTCTAACTAATCTCTTTACTGAAAATAAATTCATAGGATGGCTGGGTCTTTTTATTGTATTCTTTTCTATATTTGCAATTATTATTTTTCAATTTCTCGAATGGGAAAGTAATGACAAAAATAAGGAATAAAAAAAGGTTTGGCTTATAATAAATATAAAATTTAAAATGGCTATTTACTTAAAAATAACTAATCCAACGGAAGTTGTAAAAAAAAAGACCTCCAAATGGCTAACAGATATTACACCCGAAAGAATTGATAGAAAATTAGTTGAAGACGAAGTTATTAAAGGTATTATTGAACAATTAGCATTGGAAGGTATTGAAGGCGAGATTTCAGCAGTAAGTGGTTTTGAGATAAAAGACTCTACATTAATTACAAAAAATGATTTTATAATAAGAAAAACAAAATCTTTTTAACTAAAAAATAATAAATATAAAAAAAAATGAGTAATAATTTTATTATTTTAGTTTCAGTAATTTTTGTGTTTTTGATAACTATTTTTAGAGATTTTCTATTAAAAAAAAGAAAAGATAAATTAAATAATGCTTTAAATGCAAATTACTTCCTTGAAACGATAAATAAACTTATTGAAGAAAATAAATACAATCTATTGGAGGAAAGAATTAGATTAAAAGTTATAGATGCTTATGGTAACGAAGACTTACAAAAGTGGATTGGCAATCCACCTCTTGATGAAAAATTAATTGAGAAGAGCATCAATAATGGTTCAAAGAGATTTAAAGAGGGTATTCCTTATTTCTGGGAAAAAGTAATTTTAAAAAAATTTTCAAGTCAGGACTCATTTTTTGAAAAATGGAAATCTTATTGCAAGATTAATCCAATTATTAATGATGAAATAATTGGTGCTACTAGAAATTTAGAGAATGAAGATTGGTTTATTTTTATAGCAAGTCAAATAGAAAAAACTTGTTTAAATTTAATAGGAAATAATATATCTAATAACAATAATCAAAACTATAAAAAAGGAATTATATTTGAAAATCATTGTATGGAAATTCTAAAAAAAAATGGTTGGAAAGTTAAAGAAACACCCAATACTGGAGACCAAGGAGTCGATTTGATTGCCTCAATCGATAATTTAAGGATTTGTATTCAATGTAAAAACCATAAAAAAGTAGTAGGGAATAATGCTGTACAAGAAATTTCAGCTGGTAAATTATATTGGAAAGGAACTCATGCGGTATTAGTTTCAAAATCTGGATATACTAAATCCGCACAAAAACTTGCTAGAGCTAATAAAGTAAAATTAATAAATGATTTTGAATTAAATGATTTAAAAAATCTGTTAATTTAGTAAATTACATAAGCTGGGAAATGCCTTCTTTATACAAAACTAGTGTCGTAAAAATCCCTGAAGCCCATATTAACCCTCTAGCAATAGGAATATTAAAAACATAAGCTCCAATATACAAAAAACGTAAGAGAGGGTGCATCCAAGCAGCTATTAATGAAAGATTTGAATCAGGTAAAGTAATTAAACAAAGTATGCATGCTGGCGCATGAATAGAAATACTTTCCCAGCAATTCTGATGACACCAAACAGCTCTTTTACCGAAGTCTGGTAGTTCTTCAAACAATGCTCTTGGTGCAGACATGTTCTCCATAGAATAGCCAGCTTTGACTCTTCCAAGAGTCAAAGGAATTGTCGATAATAAAACAACTACAACAGACAGGCAAAGGCTCCAAGCGAAAACTATTGGCATATATCTTAAATAATTAATTTAGCTTAGTAAATTAATACCAATTATCGCGGAATAAAATTTAATATTTAATTTTAAAAACTCAAAATTATAATTTAGATTCATAAGCTATATTTAAAAAAAAATCTCTAATGGACATTTCAAAAATTATAATAATACTGCTTAGTTCTATTTTAATTTATATATCCTTTTTATTTCTAGGATTTAATTTAAGAAATAAAAATATCAAAGCACAAGGTTTGAGTAATAAAGAAAAATAATAGTTATTCACTATATAAATTTTATTTTTTTTTGATCATATTTTGTAGAAATACAAAAATTTACTAATAATATTAAGTTAAGAATATTTTTTTATAAGAATTTATTCTTTATTAAAAAAAAATTAATGAAAAAGTTCTTTAAATTTCTAAAAAGTTTTTTATTCATTTCATTATGGTTAATAATCTCTTCTTATTTACAAAAATACTGGAATACATTCCATTGGGAATATATCTATCTTAATTTAAGAACAATCTTTGATAATGAATTTTGGTTTGTTTTGGAAAGATACCTATTTGGAATTGACATAGGTTATTGGATAGAGGAATTATTAAAATTTTTGTCATATGAAATACCCAAAGAAGTCTTTAAATATGTGCCGATATTCTTTTTTATTAAATATATTTGGATTAAAAGATAAAAGAATTTAGAGAGACTCAATAAATTCTTGAAACCTTTCAAATAAGATGTTGTTACTTATTTTTCTAAGTATAAATAAAGTTCCTTTATCACCCCTACAAACTCTAAGTTCCTTGCTTATAAAAGTAATTTCCAACCATCCTTTTTGTTCTTTTTTAATCTTAGTTAAAGCTTTAATCTTTCCCATTCCAATATTAGGTCCAATTATTCCAGCATGAGTAAAACTAACTCCAATTTTCGTTTCATTTAAAGATTTCAGCTTTGCTACGATCCCAGTTCCCATAACTGCATTTATTCCTCTTGGTTTTAGTAAATTCAAACCATCTAGATTTAACGGATCAAGAATTTGAAGATTATCAACTAATGGAGAATAATTTAAAAATGGAGCTTTTGAACTACTCCATCTAAGCTCCCATATACCTTTTAACTTCTCAACATCCTTGCCAAGAGTAAATGTTGATTCCTTTTCGAGTTCTTCAGCAATATTCTTTATCTTATGTGAGTTAGGTCTTGAGATGATTAAGTCCAATAATTGTTGTTCTAAATTCATTTAAAAAGATTTAAAAATAGCTTGAGCAAAAATACTTATGTTGATGTGTTATATTCTATTGAAAATGTTTTGATTTCATGACAAAGAGTTACTGGCTTAAGAAAATATCTATACCAAATGCTGATTTATTTCTCGAATACATAAGAACAGTTTTGCCGTGGATAAGATCAGTTGGTGGGGTAGTAATAAAAAAAGAGATAACCCAAGATACCAATTCAAACAAGTGGGATGGTGGCCAATTAGGCATAGTAATAGAGTTCGAATCAAAAATAGCAGCAAAAAAAGCCTTTTATTCTGATGTATTTCAAGACTATCTGAGAACTAGAAATCTAATGGAATTAGTGACAATAAGTACTCTTTGATATTAAAGAGTTAATATATAGATCTCTCATAATGATATTTACTAATAAAAATCAATAAATTAAAATTTCAAAGAATAAGTAATTATTACTATTAAAACAATTTTTTTAAAGATAACGCCTAAAAATAATAAGTTGAAAAAACTTATGGAAGTTAAAACTTTTTTGAAAAAGTTAGATTTAATTTATCTTCCCAATAGTTAATGCAGGATATTTTTACTCAAAAAATATTTTTATAAAAGATTAATGAAAATTGTTATTGTCTAAAGCGCTTTAAAGTAATAAAGCCCACCTATTAAAAAAGGTAATAATATTCCTATGAATAAGAGAAATGATTTCTTAGATTCTCCCTGTGTTATTGGAATAATTTCTGGTTCAATAGCAAACCCATTTTGTCTTCCACCGCTTTCAGTTGTATAACCTTTTTTGTTCATAACTAAAAAATTTCATATGATTATCGCATGAATATTTTTTTGTTTAAATAAATTTTACAATTAGAAAAATTATCAAATTTCAAAAAATTATTAGTTTATTTCAATTTTGGATTTTAATTTAGCAGCTTTTTTAAGTAAACCAACAACTTCTTTTCGTCCATTAGCATATTCTGCTCTATTAATTAGATCACTATATCTTTTTTTTATTTCTCTATAATTCATTAAGTTTAATTTATTTAATCAATCATAAAAATATAAGTAAAAATATTTTGTATAAAAGATATCAAAAAAATTTATAAATTATTTACCTAAACCAACCTTTCTTTTTGGGCTCTTCTACAACTTTAACGGGCTCAACTTTTTTACCAAATAATCCTTTTTTCTTTGGTTTCACATCCACTTTTATCGATTCTTTTTTTCTACCAAATAAACCTTTCTTCTCAGGTTTATCAATTAAATCCTTGGATTTATTAGTTTTTATAGGTGATTTAGATTGATTCTGCATTGGTTTTTTACCATCTGATAAAAGCTGATAGACAAAATATCCAAAAACACCAAAAAATCCTACTGCTTGGACTAAGGCGGTACCAATATTATCAAACATTTGCGATCCTAGATTTTAGTTAGTATTCTTTTAATTATGGAAAAATAATTTTATAAATGCGGAATAAAAGAATACAGATTTATAAATTAAAAATTAAGATATGAAATTTTATTTGAATAAAACTAATTATAGTAATTAACTAGATCGATTATTAAAATCGTAAGGAGAGAAATTCCCAAGATATATGGAAAATAAGGATATTTATTCAAGATTTGATTTAAATTACTTTTAGAATCCTTTTTTACTACTTTCTTCTCTCTAGGCGGCAATCCTAATTCTTCTCTTCTTTTAGCTTCTCCCATTTTTCAATTACTATTTTTAACAAATATAGTCGATATATGTTAAAAGACAAAACATAGATACTTCCTGAATCTGATCACAAATATGATTAAAAATTTAGTTAATATTAAATCATTAATAAAATTAAAATGATAGAAATAGTCTGGTCGGTAAATATAATGGTTGCAATATTAATTGGGGGAGTTGGCTGGGTCTTATATTATATTTTTACCTACGATCAGAAATATACTTCTTAATATTAAAATGCCTGAAAAAGATTTAATTAATTTTCTTAAAAAAATAGAACAATTAAATAAAATATCTGAATTAATAGAAAAAAATCCTATAAAAAAGAAAGAATTGTCGGATTGTAAGAATCATGAAGAGGTGATTATCCTAACCTCTAAATGGGGTTTTGAAATTGGCAAAAGATGGGGAGAATATTAAACAAATTTATACATAACCAATAAAAAAGTTTTTTAGTAGCACCAACACTCAAAAAATTAATTAATATAAAGTGTGTAAAAATCTTATTATGACTGATATTGAGGAGATAAAAAAGAAGATATATCAAATAGCAGCTATTACTGACAGGGGACAAAGACTGAACAAATTAATTGCACCTATGTATCAAGAAAAATCAAAAGAGATGGAAAAGCTTATAAAGAGCCTTGAAAGTTTTAATACGGAAGTTACTAAAGAAAAATTATCTGGAGAGTGGGAGTTAATCTATTCAACAGTTGAATTATTTAGAAGCTCTCCTTTTTTCCTTGCTATTGAAAAAGCATTAAATGATGAATTTAAAAGTAATCTTTTTTTTAAACTACATCAATTACAAGTTGGTTCATTTGGTTTGTCCACTATTGGAAGAATCGCTCAAAATATTGATTTTGAAAAAAAAGAATTTATATCTACCTTCGACACCATAATTTTTGGTCTTACTACAATTCCTATCCTTGGATGGTTCAAGCTTCTTCCAACATTTGGAGGCAGAGTAATAACACTTGCTGATGATTTAATTTTAGAAAATAATGTACTTAAAATGAATTTGCAGAAAACCAAAGTTTCGAAAGTTGATGGACTTAATAAAATTCCAATATTTAGTAAACTTCTTATGGATAGATGGTATCCAGTAAAAGAAGTGTGGGGGAAATTACCGTGGAATAAGGAAATCCCTTCATGTGAAGTATTAGTAATCTATTTAGATAAAGAAATAAGGATAATGAAAGATTTATATGGATCTGTTTTTATTTATATAAGACCCACAATATCATTGCTTAATAGTTAACTAAATAAATTATTTATTTTCTTAGAAATGTGTCTAGTTTTTTAAAATTAGCTAAAAAGTGACAAAGGAAGGACTAAACGGACCACTAGAAAATCTAAACATTCCACCTGAGCCATCAGGAATAATTGTCATACCCCTATTTGTAATGCTAAACGTAACTTCCAACCCTTGTGTTTCATCTGTAATAGTTACTGGGTTAGTTGGAGCAAAAACTCCATACAAACGATCAGATGTATCACAAGTCGCTTGAGTTACTCCTGTATAAGTGCCACTATTATCTTTAGCAAGAAGAGCTTTCATTGTTCCGGTTACACCACTTGTGAAAGTTTCTAGACCTGCAACGATTCTTTGAGCTTGATCAGTATTACAAGAATTGCCATTATCAAAGTCTTTAAGATCCTCATCCCATTCAACATTATTACTAGAATCTTGATCTTTTCCTCCATTAGCAATTGAATAATAAGTAATATCATTTATTTGGTAAGAACCTTTTAAGCCAAAAGTATTATCTATTTTTATATAAGCAGAAGGATATACTCCTGCTAAGGGTCTAAAGTTTGTACCTGTTAATGATTGACTGTTGCCACCTGATAAATCAACAACACTACCAGCAGAAGATTTAAAAGTTGGAGAGCAAGATGATTCATCAATTGTATTATCAGTTTCAACCTCATCAGTTTCAGTATTTAAGACTGTTCCTGCTAAAGGATCAGAAGTGCATAATCCCATTTCATAAACTTTTATTTTGTATGTAGAAGGAGTTATATAACAGGCACTTGAGATACTACTTGGGTTTGTTGCGCAAGTATTAGCTTTAACTTGTGAATTACTATTAGTAAATAACCCTAAGATACAAATACCAAAACCTGTAAAAATTTTGAATACATTTTTAGTTAAATAGTTCATTTTGATTTAAGAGATAATAAATTTAGAAATTTAATAAAAATTTTAATTACGCGCCTTTTGCTCTATTTGTGAATGCTCCTCCAGATCGTTCTAGAAGGACATCATATTTACGCTTAACAGGTTGAGCCATTTGCGTAATCATATTTGTCTTGTAGTCTTTCTTTCCAAAGATCACAGGAGTCCCAGTCAGATTCATTCTTAAACCAAAAAAAGTTTCATTTGTAGCAGGAAGTTTTGAATTCAGAGCAGTTGAAGTCCCAGCAATTTCATTAGAAACCCAAGCTTCAAGACCAAGATGTGGCCTAACTTGCCAACTTAAAGCTCCTTCTAATCCTGAATTATCCTGTGTATATTTATAGTCCCAATTAAAACCTCTTACAAATAAGGCAAGTTCTGGATTATTAGGTAATCTATAACCTACTTCTACATCCCATCCATCAACTACTCTTTCTTTATAGGATGAACCTTTTATACTTACGTCTTTTTCATCAGTAATTGCCATATACCAATTATTTCTAAATTCAAAATCCTTCCAAAAATATTCTCCTCCAAGACCAAGTCTGCTATGGGCATCACTATAATCTGTCATTCTATAATCCCAGAAGGCATTAGCTCCTAGCATTGATACATCATTTGGACGATGTCTAATCCCAAGCCCTAAATTGGTAGTTGCACCGGCAGAATTTGTAGCTGTTGCTAATCTTGCCTGAGAAAAGGAAAGTGTCTTGATATCTCCCTCATCATCTAGGGCTAGCTCACCAAGTTTCATTAAACTATTAAGAGAAAAGCTTGTATCAGATTCTGTTCCGCCTGAAATATTAACTGATGTTTGAGCAAAAAATGGAATACTTTGAATTCCACTATTAGCAGTACTATTTACAAAATCAAATCCAGCATCAACTAATAATCTTTTACCATCGTTGATCATTAAATTTGTATATTCACCACCTTCTGCACCCTCATTCATTAATGGAACAAACTTAGTTGAATAAGTTGCTCCTTTGATTACGTATTTATCTAATTTATCTTTTGGAGTATAAGTATCTAAATTATTTTCTTTTGTCAGACTATTTTTATTAAAATAATCAGATTCCTTTTCAAAATTTGGGTTTGAATAACTAGGTGGGAGAATTATTCCTAACAAGCTAGTAAAAACGAAAACAAAGAGGTTTTTTTTTCTAAATAACATGCCATATTTAAATTACTATTAGTTATAAGATATGCGATTTATTTTTAAAGGCTATTATTACAAAATCCATAGAAATCTAGTTAAATTAAGTAGATCTACTTAGAGAATTGTCGCAAAAATCAAACAATTGAGTTATGTTCAGTATGAACATTTTAAAAATCATGCTTAAAAATAAAGAAAAAAATTCTGTTGTAAGAGGAATATTTTTAATTGGAGGCTGGGGTTTAGGTTTAGATAGATTTTACGAAGGAGATAAAAAAGGTGGTATCTTATCTATTCTTGGATGGAGTATTACATTTTTTACTTTCTTATACCTAAAATGTTCAGGATATGAATATGTTGATGGTGTAAAAAATTATTCAGATTATTCACCAAATCCTCTAATAGTTTTACCTTTACTAGCTGGAGCATATGGCGGATTTCTCATAATTAAAAAGGCTTTCCGATTAGCTAAACAATTTGAAAACGCTGAGTAATCATTTTAAATATATTTAAGATAATAAACCTGATCCTTTCAGATAAAACTTAAATAAAAGAATAACTAGTAAATTAACAATTGCTAGAGCTACTAATCCATTCCTGTTTTTTACATCTAACTTTTTAATTAAATTAGAGAGATAAACGACAGGATTTTCAGGTTCTTTGTTGTCCAATCTTGATAAAATAAAATTTAGGTAAAATTATCATGAATTTTTTTAAAAATACTATTATGTAAAGTTTAGATATTAAAGAAATAGTTAAGCTATTACATTATTCCTGCATTTCTCAAGAAAGCTTTACCTACATTTCCAATAACAAAAAATAAAGACAAATTAATCAAAAGAATTATTAATAGAGCCAACATTTTATAGTTAGGATTTGATGAAATCCCATCAAATCCATCATTGAGAATTCTTTTAAAAATAGAATTATCCTTAATTTCTGGTACTTTTTCTTTTAAATCAGAGTTTGCTTTTTCTTCATCAATGTCCTGATTACTTGCTTTTTCAAGAAATTCAGTAAATGCTTTAACATTCTCTTCTTTATTACTTTCTTTCTTTATCTCGGATGATGATTCAATTGAATTATTCTCCTCAGGGATTTGCTTTGATTCTTCCAAATTTAAAATTCACGCTAGAGATATATTACACCATAAAAAAAACCCACTCGATAAAATGAAGAGAAGGTAAGTTAAGATTAAAGTTCTTGCTATTATATTAATTAATTTTGATGCGTTTTGCGATAGTAAATCTTTTTACTAATCTAACAGAATTGTTTAAGTTATTATTAAAATAAAGAATGCTTGATGCACATACAATAAAAACTTGTAAGGAGAATCCAACAATAAGAGACATAAAGATAAAAAATATTGAGCATGCTATTGATCAAGCAGAAATGATGATTAAAGAATCAAAAATGAGTCAAGAAGAATTAAGTTATTTGAAAAGGAAAATATCAGATTCAAGGCAGGATCTGGAGATTCTTTATTTGATGAAAATTTAAATAAATAAAAGTTTTTCAAAATGAACTTTAGTATATTTGGAGACCTATGAATATTTGGAATAAGGTTTAAATTAAAAAAAATTAAAATCATGTCTAAGAAATATATTTATATACCTATAAAAGTAGTAGCATACATATTTGTCTCAATTGTAGCTATTACAATTGCTGCAACCAAAAATATAATTATTTAGTACCTAAGAGCTTTGTTTATGAATAATTTATGAAATAGTTCAATAGAATATATTAATTAATTAAAAAACAGATAAGAACCATAAATACATGAAAAATCTAAAGATTACTCTTGCTGTGATTTTTTTATCTGCGATGTTACTAATTAGTTTAAAAACTTATCGTGATTTTAATATTTCTAGTGATTATAAAAAGGAAGAAACAAATAAATTAAAAAAATCTGCTGAAGTTTTGAATGAATGTTTTGATCTTAAAAACAAGAGTGAAAGAACTCTAAGTGATTCAATGAAATTGATTGAATATTGTTTAAAAGAATACGGATCTGAAAAATAATTTAATTAGCATATGCTCAACTACTTATATCTTTTTACATTACTCATCTAGCATAAAAAAAATTGTTTATGGATAAAAATAATATTAATAGATGGGAACCGACAAAACTGCAAATCGATGATATCATTCTTCCTGCTTATACCGATCTTTCCAAGAGATGTGTTTCTTATATCAAGGAACTTGAATGTCCCCCACAATACATAGCTGATATGTTGAGAGATTTAGCTGATGCAATAATGACTTCATATCCTGAAGTTAAAGACAATAGTTCTAATTTATAGTTTGTAATGAGTAAAATTACATGTTCTTATTTGGGGAACTTAAAATGTGAAGCTAAACATCTCCAGTCAGGGAATCTAATCAGAACAGATGCACCTATAGATCATTGCGGGAAAGGTGAAAACTTCTCACCAACTGATTTACTCGCAACCTCCCTAGGCTCTTGCCTTCTAACGATAATGTCTATCAAAGCAAGATCAAATGGTTGGGAATTAAAAAATATTTATTTAGATATTGAGAAAATAATGACTAAGAATAAAGAAAGGAAAATAGCACAAATAAAAATAGATATTTATATTCCTGATGACTTATCAAAAGAAAAAATTGATTTTATAAAAAATGCGTCTAAAGACTGTCCTGTCACTCGAAATCTTTCTGAATCCCTTGATATTAAAATAAACTGGCATAACCAATAAACTTTATAAAAATAATTTTTAATAAAAGGATTATATGAAATACTTCATAGGAATAATTATTCTTTTACTTGGAATATTTATAATTACTGATCTAGCCTTTAAAACTAGATATACCAGAAAAAGACTGTCCAATAAAAAGAAGAATGAATAAGATTCTTGTTCTTATAAATCCATATATTAGAAATTATTTAGGATACTTTTCTGGACTTTCTATTATTTTTTTCAACCCATGATTTTTGCCTTTTGTTTAAATCTGAGATGTATGCTCGAGATTTTCTCGCTAATTGGATTTTTTTCTCTCTTTGCCTAAGTTGATTTAACTCTTGATATAGAATAAATTTTAGTATCTTTTTT
>QCVU01000006.1 GCA_003210275.1 Prochlorococcus sp. AG-686-M10 | reverse complement strand
CATATGAATTTAAATTGTTATTGCAATGAAATTCTATGGATTCGTTAACAATTACTTCATTCTCATGATCAAAATTTACTGTTTGATATTCTTTTGATTTCACAAACTTATTTAAGACATTTAGATTTTCTAACTGTTTTATAGGATCTCTAATGTCACCTAACTTTAGTTGTTCAATCGTTATTAAAGGAAGTTTTGAATTGATAAACAAGCTAATATTTTTTTTTAAAAATATATATAGTTCCCTTGAATCAAATTCTGAATCTCTATTAGAAAAGTCAGTATAAATTCCAACTATCCCTTTTTCAACAGAGGGGTATATAGATTTTCTTACTATCTTAAAATAAGCCTCGTATTCTTTATAAATATTTTCTATTAATATATTTTTTTGAATTTCAGCTCTCTTGAGCTGAATCTTTACTTCTTTTAAATTTTTATCTTTGATACTATTATTCAAGTTATTTAGTTTGACTTTAAAGATGCGACTTCATCAGCAAAGTCCATCTCATTTTTTTCAATACCCTCTCCTAATGTATATCTAGTAAAACGTCTAACTTTGATATTTTCACCAATTTTAGCTGCTGCTTGTTTTACAAGGTCCTCAACGGTTAGTGCGCTATCTTTAATGTAAGGTTGGGAAAGTAAGACCAACTCATTTAGTCTTTTAGCTATTCTTCCCTCAACAATTTTTTCTTTAATGTTTTCAGGTTTACCAGACAAATCATCTCTACCCATTTCTATTTGTTTTTCTTTTTCTACTATATCGTTAGGTATTTGATCAATAGAAACGTACTCTACATTTGGACATGCTGCAACCTGCATAGATACATCCTTTAAAAGTGATTGAAATATATCACCTCTAGCAACGAAATCAGTTTCACAATTTAGTTCTAAAAGAACACCAACCCTTGACCCCGTATGTATATAGCTGCCAATAGAACCTTCAGCAGCAACTCGTCCAGACTTCTTCTCTGCACTTGCTATACCTTTTTTTCTTAACCATTCTAAAGCTTTTTCAACATTTCCATCTGTCTCGTTTAAAGCCTTTTTGCAATCCATCATTCCTGCTCCAGTCTTATCTCTAAGATCCTTGACTAGTTTTGCTGTAATTTTTCCCATTTAAAAAGATAATGTTTTTGTTTTTAATAAAAAGTTGAAATTAAAATTAATTTTTCCTTTGATCATTAGAACCTTTTCTTCCCTCATTGATTGCATCTGCAAGCCGCCCTAGAATAAGTTGAACAGATCTCACTGCATCATCATTGCATGGAATAGGAACTTCACACAAATCAGGATCACAGTTAGTATCTAACATTGATACCAAAGAAATGTCTAATTTCCTAGCTTCTAGAACAGCATTAGATTCTCTTCTTTGATCTACAAGAACAACTACGTCAGGTAATCTTCTCATACCTTTAAGACCACCTAGATACTTCTGCAAGCGTTCCAATTCTCGCCTCAAAACAGCCGCTTCTTTTTTAGGTCTCATAGCTATAGCACCACTACTTTCCATTCTCTCAAGATCCTTCAATCTTTCTATTCTAGCTTTCATAGTAGTCCAGTTAGTGAGCATACCTCCTAGCCATCTCTGATTTACATAAGCAGCGCCACATCTAACAGCTTCTTGAGCAACAACGTCTGATGCTTGCTTCTTAGTACCTACAAAAAGAAATCTTTTTCCACTTTTTGCAGCATTCCTTGTCCATTTATAAGCATTATTCATACATAAAGCTGTTTTAACAAGATCAATAATATGAACCCCATTTCTCGCACAATATATATATTTAGACATTTTGGGATTCCAACGTCTAGTTTGATGCCCAAAATGAGCACCAGCTTCCATCATTTCAGATAGTGATACAACAGCCATGTTTAAATAAGTTTCGGGTTTGCCTCCATCCGACGGGAAATTTAAATATTTAAATCACCCGAAACAGTCAGATGTGTGGTTTTAAGTTTCAATTATCATAGCAAATAATCTGAATTCCTAAAAGAGTAACTTTTAAGATTAATCTTTAAAATTTAAATTAATCTTCTAAGCTCTTTTACATAAATTAAATTCAGTGGGATTCTCACAATCTCCAGAGCAATTCTATTTCTACCTGAATCAACTAAAAATAGTAATAATGGGAATAATCTTTTAATACTTATCAATCCCCCCAGACAAATTATTTGCCAAAGCAAAGTATGAATAGGGGTTAATTGAATCATGAATCTTACTCTTAAATTTGAATGTTTTTTATAAAAGATTAAAGCCATCTTTGCTCTCTCTTTTTCTTGGGAAATTAAAGATTCAATCTGGCCACAATCAAAAGGGGGGTGCCAATGAAATCCAACAGCTTCTGGACATTTAATTAATTTTGTCCCAATTTTTTTTAATCTCTCTCCCAACTCTAGATCCTCCCAACCATAGAGGCTAAAAGAGGAATCAAATAACCCAACATTTAAAAGTAGTTCTTTAGCAATAGCAACATTTCCAGTAGCAAAGTATGCAAAGGAAAAATCAGTTAACTTATACATCTCACTTTCTGGATTTATGAAATTAGAAGTATTAATAACTGAACCATAAGTAAAACATTTTTTGTTATTTTTATTCCAGGAAGATAATAGTTTATTAACATGACAAGCTATAAAGTCTTCTAAAACAATAAGATCACTATCAATGAATATGATAATTTCATATTTGGATTTCATTACACCAAGGTTTCTTCCTAACGCAGGTCCACCATGCTCTTGTTCATATAAAACGACATGAGAGAGTACTTGATTATTATTTCTTATCCAAGATGTTGTACCATCTGTAGAGCCATCATCAACAACTATTACTTCGTAATTACTGATATTTTCGTCTAAAATCTGTTTCTCTAGAGCCTTTAGACATTTTTTCAATATAGGCTTTCTATTATAAGTGGGAATAACGATACTTACATTCATAACCATATATTATTTATTTATTAATATACAGAATTTAAAAGATGAAATATCCAAAGTTATACTAATCAGCTGCTCCTCCATTATTAGCAGTCCCAGTTACGTGACTTCCATCAGGCCTACCATCAGATCTAAGCTTTCTTTTCTTGAATTTTCTAGCATATGCACGATTACGGTCAGCCTTTTCTTTTTTTAAATTTCTTCTCTTGGACATGAAAAATTTATTTAACTTTTAACTATCTTAGCTCACTAAGTGCATTAAATATCTTACCGTCTTCCATGTTTAATATCCTGTCCGCCATATCTGAAATTCTTGGATCATGAGTAACCATAAGAACAGAACAATTCTGTTCTTTTGCTAATTCACGTAAAAGAGAAACTATTTCTCTTCCAGTGACACTATCTAAAGCTGAGGTAGGTTCATCCGCAAGTAATAGCTTAGGATTCGCAGATAATGCCCTTGCAATTGCAACCCTTTGTTTTTGCCCTCCAGATAATCCACTTGGCAGTTTTTTATGATGATCCTCTAAACCAACCGCACATAACCACTTCCTTGCTACTTCTCTTCTTTGCAAGTACGTTAAATTTCTAATTAAATCTGCGCCCATCTGAACATTTTGTTCTGCTGTTAAACATCTAAGTAAATTATGTCCCTGAAAAATCATCCCAATATTTCTACGAAGTTTTTGTCTAACTTTTCTTGAAGCCCCATTTAGTTGATTGTTTAAAACCGTCAAATCTCCGCTTTGGCATGTTCTCAATGCACCAATTAAAGTTAGAAGAGTTGTCTTGCCACATCCAGAGGGTCCTTTTAAAAGAACTAACTCTCCTTTTTCGATAAAGAAATTTACATTATTAAGTACTTGTTTCTTATTTTCATCTATCCCATAAAAATGACTCAAATTATTTATAGAAACAGTTTTTGAATTTTTATCTTTTTTATTGATGGCTTTAGGCATACAAATAACTCTAGTTAAAATATTTCAGCAGGATCTGCATCGACTAATTTGCGCATAGCAATTCCAGCAGAACCCATACACATAACCAAGATCAAAATAAAAATTAAAATTGTTTTATTGGCATCCATTATTATGGGTAATTTTGTAGAACTTCTGACGACTGAATAAAGTATTTGACCAGAAAAATAAGCAGGCAAATAGCCAAATAATGCTAATAAAAAGCCTTCTCTAGCTACAACAAAAAACAAGGATTTTAGTCTATAACCCATAGCCAATAAGGTTGCATATTCAGGAAGATGATCAGTAACATCGCTATAAAGAATTTGATATACAACAACGCAACCAACCACAAAGCCCATCAAAGCTCCTAAACTAAATATAAATCCAATAGCTGTGCTATTTTTCCAATAATTTTTTTCAAATTCTATAAATTGATCTTTTGTTAAAACACGGACATCCTTTGGTAAAGACTTATTTAAAATTTCAGATATCAAAATAGGATTTGAACCACTTCGCAGTTTCACTAAACCTATTTCAATACTTCCTTTTGGATTTGCAGGGAAAAGCCTTAAATATGTTTCTCTACTTGTTATGAGGTTTCCATCTGCTCCAAAGGAGGGACCTAACTCAACAAGGCCCTCAACTAATACTCTTTTACCAGCAACTTCTGTCTCTACTTTCTTCTCAGAAAGAAACCAATCTTCTACAGGCCCAAATTCTGGTCTTGAAAGTTTGTCAAAAAGAACTCTTCCTGGATTTTTAAGTTTATCAGCCTTTCTTGAAAATTCATCATCTAGTAAAAGAGAATCTGAAGGATTGAATCCTAAGGTTAAAATAGATCTTGTTTTTAGATTTTCTGGGTTCCTCCAGAGAAGATAAGTTAAGTTAACAGGAGCAGTTTTTTCTACGTCTTCTAAAGCTAAAGTTTGAATCAATCTTCTTTTTGGAAAACCACTCATACTTATAGAACTTTTTGATCTTGGACTTATTAACACCAGATCAGCATCCAAAAGTTTATGAATAGTTACACTTGTATCAAATAATCCATCTCGAAAGCCTAATTGCATAAACATTAAAATCCCTGCGAAGCTAATTCCTGCGATAGCAACTATTAATCTAAGTGGTTGTCTTGTTAGTAACAACCAAGCTAAAGGGATTTTCCTAAATTTTATGAAAGAAAAATTCATTAAGGCAAAAATATTGCGATAACTTTCATACCAGTGTAATTTTTTACTAATTTTATAGATTCCGAATTTAGCTTTACAAGAACTTCAATAATACGAGCATCTGCATCACCTGTAGGATCTGTGGATAAGACCTTTCTTTGTTTTACTTGGGGGCTAATTCTTATTACTTCCCCTTTTAGAATTTTGTTAAACCCTCCATTCTCACTACTTAATTCAACATTTTGCGAGATGAAAACTCTATTTATATCAGATTCATAGACTTCTATAAGTGCCTCCATATCCTGACTTGAGCCAATATCAAGTATTCCTTCATTTTTAGATCTTTCTCCAACTCTTGTATTAACAGCAAGTATATAGCCATCAATTGGGCTTCTAAGTTCAGAGTTAAAAAGATCTATCTCGATGTTTTTTTTATCCCCAACATTAATTATTTTTTGTTTTTGTAATTTTAACAATTCATCTTTTCTCTGAGAAAGTTGTACCAATGAGTATGCAGACTTTTCAACGGCTAATTCATATCTTTTAATTTGATCTTCTTTTAATGAAATCTCTAAAATATTAGTTTTAATAAGATTATTAATTTTTTCAAGATCTGCAACTAATTTCTTCCTGTTTTCAAAAACTGCTAGAACAGACCCTTCCTTGGCAAAATCTCCCTCATTAACGAGAAGTTCAGACAAACGAGGAGATGATCCAAATTGAGAGATTGGTGCTGCTAATTGCCTAATCTCGCCAGCTGGAGAAAGTTGACCTAATGCTGCAACTGCCTCTATTACAGGAATAAAGTCAGGAGTAATTTCTGTATTAGAATTAGAATTTAATTTATTATTTTGAGAACATGAACTTATTCCAATCGATAATGGTAATAATATCAAAAAATAAAAGATTAGATTTTTAAAATTATTTATAAACATCAAAAATCAAATAGTACCTTCTTGATATATTCATCTACCCATATTTTATCAAAATATTTAAGCAAAACTAAACTTGTCTTTTCATTTTTCATTTGCTGAACACAATAATTTTTTTGATAATGAATTCTTTCTTCGATTATTTCATTATCACAATCAGGTCTAGTTTTTTGACTTAACTGAATTAAAACAGAAAGATAATTATCAACTATTTTACAAAAAGCATTTTTTTCAATTTCATTTTTTAAAGAAGCAAAAAATACATTTTTAGAGAAAATATCTCCCCAGCCTGGAATTTCCCTTTTGGATTTAAAAACACTTTTATCAATATTAGATAATAATTTATCATATTTTATATTTTGATTCTTGGATGAGGGTGATAAATCAACAATAGCCGCTGAAACCAATTCATTAACTTTAACTAAATCCATCCCAAATATTGGAATATCATACTTTGGGTCAGGAAAAAATACACAATGTAAAATCTTTAGACTATTTGAAAATTCAGCCACCTCTATGTGTAGCTTCCTAAACCCTTTTGCTTTATGAAATTCATTTTCTATATATAATTCCTTACCTTCTACATTGGATATTATATTTGAAAGTTTGGGATCTACCTCGATGCAATTAAGGTTTTTAAGCATAGACATATGACCTCTTATATTTTGTAATAAATTCAAAATAAGTGGATCAATTAATTTAGTTTTGGTTAAAGATTTAGACAACAAGAGTAAAAGGGATCAAAATAAGAAGTAGGACAAAAAATTTCAATGTACGTAGGAGAAATTAATTATTATAACCATTCAAACAAACCTAAATGTGTTTTTGTGGAAAATAAAGAATTACCTCTCGTATCCATAGATTTTTGGTTTAAGGCAGGCTGTGTATTTGAGGAATCAGATAAAAATGGGACAGCTCATTTTTTGGAACATATGATTTTCAAGGGAAGTAATAAAATAATGCCGGGAGAATTTGATCATAAAATCGAATCTCTTGGTGGTATTAGCAATGCTTCAACTGGATATGATGATGCACACTACTACGTTTTAGTACCCAAAATCAACTTTAAAGAATCACTTGCTCTTTTGACAAACATTGTTTTATCGCCAAGCATTAATATCCATGAATTTGAAAAAGAGAAAAGAGTTGTTATTGATGAAATAAAACAACAAAATGACCAACCTGATGAAAAGCTTTTTAATTATTTTCTGAGCAGAATATGGAAGGATAATAATTACGGCAAAACAATTCTAGGTACTGAAAAAGATGTCCAATCATTAAAGATAGGAGATTTAGAAAAATTCCACAAAAAATTCTACAATATTAAAAATATTTCTATTGCAATTGCTGGAAATCTATCTAAGGATACTTTTGAAGAATATTACGAAAAAAACTTTTCTTATCTAAATCAAGGTGAGACTTCTGAAATGAAAAATGATAATGAATTAATTGCAACACCAAACATTGGGAGAGAAGAAATCAATTTTAATAATATCGAATTTTCTAGAATATTCATTGCATGGAGCATACCTAGCCTAAAGAATCAAAGAATAAATATAGGATTCGAAATTTTAGCATCTATACTTTCTGTTGGAAGAAATAGCCGATTAGTAAAAGTTTTAAGAGAAGAAAAGAACCTAGTTCAGTCAATATATGTCGATGTAAATGGTGGAGAATTAGGAGGTTTATTAATAATAGAAGCTTGCTGCGATGAAATTAATTTAAAAAACGTAGAGGAAGAAATTAATAAATTAATTCAAGAAGTTATGAGTTTTAAAAATCTAACTCAAAATGAGTTAAGAAAAGCAATTAATATTGTTAAAAGCAACTATATTTTTAATCTAGAAACGTCAACACAATTAACTTCATTTTTTGGAAATGACCTTTTGTGGGGTAGAAAAAATTCCATAGAAATTTTTAATAATCATCTGGAATACTGGAATAATTTAAATAACTTTAAAGAAATAATAAATCTTTTATCAAGAAATAAATTCACTTTTATTGCATCAAAAAGTCAATGATACAGAAATATTATCAAAATAAAGATAGAAGAAATTTTTCAATTGCGATGATTTGGATAAAGGGTGGAAGTAGTATGGACGTTGAAAATAAAAAAGGAATTAATCAAATTCTTTGCTCATTATTAAGCAGAGGATGTAAAGATTTTGAAAATTTAGCTTTTTCGGAGTATCTAGATTCTCATGGGGCAGAATTAAATCTTGAGACATTAGAGGATGGTACGTTAATAAGTCTTAAATCATTAAATGAGTATTTTTATAAGCTTTTCCCTTTACTGGATTTGATAATTAATAAACCATCACTTCCATACAGCCAATTCCAAAATGTAAAGAAATCAACTATCAATACATTAAAAAAAGATAAGGAAAACCCTTTCAATATTACCTTTGAAAAATGGCGTAAAATTGTATACTTAAAACATTCCTACGCTTATAATTCTTCAGGATATGAAAAAGATATTTCAAAAATAACTCATAATGATGTTTTATTTGAATATGAAAATTTCAAAAAAAGAAACAAGTATTTAATTTCTAATAACTTAATAATCAAAAGTAAAAGTTTTGATTTATTTAATCCTAATATTTACAAAAATAAATTTATTTCTAATCAAGTAGATTGCGAAAATAATTTCCAAGATCACAATATTTTTAATAGATATGTAAGTACACATAAGAAGTCAAACCAAGTAATTTTAATGTTAGGTAACCAAACGTGTCCAATATCTAGTCATGAATACTTACCTTTAAAAATTTTAGAATCACATCTCTCATATGGTATGAGCTCTGTATTATTCAAATTATTCAGAGAAAAAAATGGTTTAACTTATGAAGTTGGGGTCTATTTTCCTTTTAGAAAACAAAATTCTCCTTTTTTAATTTACCTTTCTGTCTCAAATAAAAATGCGCTTTTAGCATTTGAAATCCTATCTGAATTATGGAGGAAATTATTATCTTCGTTAATTGTTGATAAGGATATGACTCTAGCGAAGATTAAATTAGAGAGTTCTACACTCATCTCTAACCAAACTTTAGATGAAATTTTACAGAGGAAAATACAATTTATTGGTTATGATTTAGACGAGGAATTTAATCTTCTTACTAATATTAGAGATGTAGATTCTGAAGACATATTAAAAGTATCTAGAAAATTTTTATCAAAACCTTTTTTGAGTATTTATGGAGACAAGAAAATATGTGATGAAATTAAGAAACTTTGGATAAAAGATTTTTAAATTTTTGTTTTTTCAATCTTGTCAGTATCAATTAAGAAGGATCCTCTTCTAAATTTTATTTCAACAGTATCAGGAGATTTTATGGAAATTATTTCTCCAACTTCATCAATTGCTACTAAGTCAGGCGGCCTAAGCATAGGCATATTGTCAGAAGTTTTAAGATAAGGCAAAGGATTTTTTAGTTTAACTTTATCTTGAATATTGAATTCCATAGTGAGTTAAAAAAATGTAAATTTAATTTACTAAAAGTAATAAGTAAAAAAAATAACAACGAAATTGATTGTTTCATTCTAGAATTACGGAAATATTTATGTGAAATAAATTAATGAATCAAAAATTAAAAACAATAATTTTATGGGCTCTACCTATAATTTTGGTTATTGCTCTTTCCTATCAATTTCTTTCGACGAGTAATATTGATTCATTAAAATCTAATGGTACGACAATCGCTCCAAAAAATTCAGCAGTAGCTAGAGTTAGTTATGGGAGATTTTTAGATTATATTAAGTCTGGAAGAGTTACATCAGTTGATATTTTTGATGGAGGTAGAAATGCTGTTATTGAAACTATTGATTCAGATTTAGATAATAAAGTACAAAGATTAAGAGTTGACTTGCCAGGTCTTACTCCTGAACTAATAAGCAACCTTAAAAACGAAGGAATAAGTTTTGATGTTCACCCTGTCAAAACGGCACCTCCAGCGTTAGGAATTCTGGGAAATCTTCTATTTCCTGCAATTTTGATAGGAGGTTTAATTCTTTTAGCGAGAAGATCAAATGGTATGCCTGGAGGTCCGGGACAAGCTATGCAATTTGGTAAATCAAAAGCTAAATTTGCTATGAATGCAGATACTGGAGTGGTATTTGACGATGTTGCAGGAGTTAATGAGGCAAAAGAGGATCTTGAAGAAGTAGTTACATTTTTAAAAAAACCAGAAAAGTTTACTTCTGTCGGTGCACGTATACCTAAAGGAGTTTTACTTGTAGGTCCTCCAGGAACAGGAAAAACACTATTAGCTAAAGCAATTGCAGGAGAGGCAGGTGTTCCATTCTTCTCCCTTGCAGGTTCGGAATTTGTTGAAATGTTCGTTGGAGTTGGAGCAAGTAGAGTTAGAGATCTCTTTAAAAAAGCTAAAGAGAATAGTCCATGCATAATATTTATTGACGAAATTGATGCAGTAGGTAGGCAAAGAGGGGCTGGCATCGGTGGTGGTAATGATGAAAGAGAGCAAACTCTTAACCAACTCTTAACTGAAATGGATGGATTTGAAGGGAATAGCGGAATTATTATTATTGCTGCTACAAACCGTCCAGATGTTTTAGATTCAGCCTTAATGAGACCAGGAAGATTTGACAGACAAGTCACAGTTGATGCTCCTGATATCAAAGGAAGATTATCAATCCTTGAAGTTCACTCAAAAAACAAAACTCTTCAGAAAGACTTAACTCTAGAAAGTATTGCAAGGAGAACTCCAGGTTTTACTGGTGCAGATTTAGCGAATCTTCTAAATGAAGCAGCAATCTTAACCGCCAGAAGAAGAAAAGATTCAATAAGCATTTTAGAAATTGATGATTCAGTAGATAGAATTGTTGCAGGAATGGAAGGCTCTCCATTAACAGACGGGAGAAGCAAAAGATTAATTGCCTATCATGAAGTTGGGCATGCAATTATAGGTACTTTAGTTAAAGCTCATGATCCTGTTCAAAAAGTAACTGTAATTCCAAGAGGCCAAGCAAAAGGACTTACTTGGTTTACTCCTGATGATGATCAATCTCTTATAAGCAGAGCAAACTTAAAGGCAAGAATTATGGGTGCTCTTGGAGGAAGAGCTGCTGAAGATGTTGTTTTTGGTGAAGGTGAAATAACAACTGGAGCTGGAGGAGATTTTCAACAAGTAGCATCAATGGCAAGACAAATGGTTACAAGATTTGGGATGAGTAATTTAGGTCCAATTGCTCTTGAAGGTGGAAATCAAGAAGTTTTTGTAGGAAGAGATTTAATGACTAGAAGTGAAGTTTCTGACTCTATCTCCAAACAAATTGACGAAAGTGTAAGAGTTATGGTTAAAGATTGTTATAAACAAACTTATTCAATAATTAGTAACAATAGAGAGGCAATGGACAAATTAGTAGATCTTTTAATAGAAAAAGAAACTTTAGATGGTGAAGAGTTTGTAAAAATACTATCTGAATTTACACCAATTCCTGAGAAAGAAAGAAGTCCGCAAATACTTAGTTAAGTATTCCTTATTGGTTTTTTATCTAAAACTAAATCTATTAAGCCGTAATCTACTGCTTCTTGGGGAGACATATAAAAATCCCTATCGGTATCTTCTTTAATAGTCTCAAGGACCTTACCGGTTCTTTCAGATAATTCAATATTTAAACGTTCCTTTAAGTATAAAATTTCATCAGCTTGAATTCTAATATCGCTAGCTTGACCTCTTGCACCACCAAGTGGTTGATGAATCATTATTCTTGAATGTCTGAGGCTACTCCTTTTACCTTTAGTTCCAGCTGCAAGTAAAAAAGCTCCCATACTAGCTGCTAGTCCAACACAAACAGTATGTATATCAGGTTTTACATGTTGCATAGTATCAAAAATACCTAAACCGTCATAAACAGACCCTCCAGGAGAATTTATATACATATAAATATCTTTTTCAGGATCTTCGGCTTCAAGAAAAAGTAGTTGAGCAACAATTCTATTTGCGGTATCACTTGTGACCTGTTCTCCTAAGAATATTATCCTCTCTCTTAAAAGTCTTGAGTAAATATCAAATACTCTTTCACTTCCACCGGATTCTTCTAAGACTAAAGGAATCATAATAATATTTATCTGTTTATTTGATCTTAACGATATTGAGTCAACATACGCTAAGGTTATTAAGGTTTACATATAAAAAAGTGAAAGTAAAATTGACTGTCTCAGATAGCAAAAAAGTATTTCATGAACAATTCCCTTACGTAATTTCAGGTCTATATAAAAGAATAGTGGATGAAATGCTTGTTGAGCTAAATCTTTTAAATCACCAAAATGAATTTATGCAAGATGATTTGTTTTGTATTGGTCTTACAGAAACATTCAAAGAATTAACTAAAGGTTATAAACCAGATGAACATTTAATGCTTCTTTTTGAATCATTATGTAATTCCTGTAATTTTGAACCTAAAAAAATAAAAGAAATTTCTAAGAAAACGCTTGAAGAATTCAAAGAAAAATCCTTAAAAGAAATTTCTATTTTATTAAGTGAAAAATCTACCTCTAACCTATACTCCTCAAGAATGTTGAATTTAGGTATTTATATAATTATCTCTAATACTAATGATTTCAATGATATCGATGATTCTGAAAAAAATAAAGCAATTTCAGATATCTTTGATAAATTAAATTTATCATTTAATAAAGCAGAAAAGGATATTGGAATTTATAAAAGCATCCTTATAAGAATGGAGCAAGCAAAAGAACTTCTTCAAGAAGCAAAAATAAAAGCTAGTAAAGAAAAAAACAAATAATTTTTAAACTAAAAAACTATTTTTCAATTCTTCTCTTATCTTTCCAAGAAATATAAGAAATATAAATTACTGCGATGGTAATTAAGCTTAATAAGGAAAAAGATGCAAAAATTAGAAACTTGCTTAAATAAACTTCATAGTTAAATAACGAAAAATCATATATCAATAGAACCGTCACCATTTCTGCCCCAAACAACCATAGCTATTGAAAAAGTAAAAATTGCGGCTAAAGCAGCCCAACCTATTTGAAAAATCATCATAATTGAATTATTAAACTAAATATAACAGAACTTCCAAAAAATTTTTCTATTCCATCATTTTTAAAATAAAAATTTATTTCTCAGAAGTATATATTATTAAATACAATGTTTATAAAGAGAAATGCACCTTGGGAAGAGTTGTTTTAAATCATAGTACTCATATAGAAGGATTGATTCCAGTTCTTAAAAAACTAGCCTTAAACATAAGAATTAAAACTATTACACCAGCAATAATATCAAGAGTTAGAGGGAGATCATCTAACTTAGTTATAAGAGTTTCTGTAAAAACGATTAACGGTTATAAGGCAATAGCGAGAAAGGGGAAAACAGCTCAAGAGGTTTTTATATCAACAGACTTGAGTAAAGATGAATTAAAAAAACTTTTAGACTTTTGTAATTATGGTTAATGTTTAAAATAAGATTTAGTCTTTCTTTAAAATAAAAAAATTTTAAGATGAAATTATTTTTCAATCCACTATTATTTTTCTTGATTATTTTTTTATTTGAGAATAGTGCCTATTCACTTTCTAATTATCGAATAAAAGAAATATGTCAAAATAAGCAAAAAAAATCTAATTGTATAAAAAACTTAAAATTTAAAAAGTTAAATTTATTAAAAGGGAATAAAATTGAAATTCCAGTAATACCTTTCAAAAGATAAATATAATTTAAATTTCAAACTCTGATTCAAAAGTTGAAAAAGCTACATTGTATTCAGCAATCAATTTATCAGAATTGTCATTGAAACCAGTTAACTCATAGTCGTTTTTTAATTGATCATAAGAATAGACAACATTATTAAAGGCACTCATATATTCTTTTTGGATGTCCTCATCGTCAATATCATAAATTTTAGCTAAAACTAATTCCACATTTTTTTTTGAAGTATAAATTTGTTTCTCGAAATCTTTATTTAACTTTCTTCTTTTTTTAGGCATTATGAATTTATACATTTAAATTACCAATTTACAATAATCAAAATCATGTATAAATGAAATTAAAACTTCAAAAATAAAAATATAGTTTTCAAATCAAAATAAAACCACTATATTCCAAATAAGCTATTTGATGATATGGAGAAAAAAGAATCAAGAAAGGTACATGGTATAAAAAATCCAACCTTTGAAAATAAAAAACTAGATTATCCAAAAAATTCAAATGATAAAAAAGAAAGATCTCTACCTTGGTGGGTTGAATTATTATTTGTTCAAATTGGATTACCAGATAAATGGCTAATTAAAGTATTAAAGTCAAAGAAAAAATATACAGAGGTACTTAAAAATGAGAAAAAATTAATGGTAATATTCATTTTCGTGTTAGCCGGCCTCACTTATTTTTATCCAGTAGTTAAATATTCTAAAAATAGATTAGATTGTGAAAATAATGCTAAAAATTACATTACAGAAAATAAAAATCTAATCAATATAAATAGAAAACAATTAAAAATGTTATCAACTAATTTTTGTAATGGGGGCGATGAAATATATGAAATTGAAAATCTTGAAGATTGACATAATTTTTATTTCCAAATAAAAATTACTAAAAACTTATTAAATTTTATAGATTAAATTCTATTTAGATTTAAATTTCTATTATTAATTACAATTTATTACTTCTATGACTGATGTAAGACAAAAAAAAGAAAATGTGAAGATGCATTTAAATGAACTTAGAAAAGATTTAAAAAAAATGCATCTTACCGTTACTGAAGAGTTATTATTGCCACAACCAGATGAGGTTAAAACTCTAATGTATAAAATGGATCAGTTGTTGAAAGTAATCGAATCAAAATAAACTATAATTCGAAAGAAATACATATTTCCAAAAATTGATATTAGATGAAAAATTCTATAAAATTTTCTCAATTATTCTTACTTCTAGTTTTTTTAACTTCATGTAAATCAATAGCTAATAAGGAGGAGCTAATAAAAGATTCTGAAGACCAGAAGGGTAAGCAAATAAAAGTAGCAAAAAGAAAGATGGAGGTAAGATATTCCTGTGGTGAAGAGGGTATTTCAGAGTTTCTCAATAATGGATGGATTATTTCTAAAGAGTATACAGAAGAAAAAATATGTACCTGGAAAACATTTCCTGCGACAAAAGATTGCGATATGGAAAAAGACAAAGGTTGTAAAATAACAACTCCTGATAAGATAGGTGAAGAAAAAGTTTATTTATTAGAAAAATAGTTAAATATTATGCCTAACAAGAAAGAATATTTTTTAGAAGTCATATTTAACAAATTAAAAGAAAACCCAAATAAAAAACTTAATTTAGAAAAGAAAGAGTTTACTGAATTTATTAATTTCCTTATAAATAATAATTAATAGTAAATAATTACAAAACTAAATTTTGTTAAGATAAAATAACTGACAATTTTAAAGAGATATTATTAAATGTTTAACTTTTCATCATTAACTACGATACTAATAAGTATTTTCATTGTAAGCCTATATTTTTTATTTAAAGTAACTTCAAAAGCAAAAGATTAAATTGATTAATTTCAAAATTTAATCTTTAAACAATAGGGTCATCCCTTATTAATAAGATTAATTGAGAATCAACTCCATCTTGTAACCATTCTTTGTATTCTTCCAAAATACATTTTTTATACTTTTATACCTTTTTTCTAATAATTTAATTTTTTTCTAGCATTATCCATTACTAATGTTATACAAAATTTATAATCTAACGAATCTTTTTTATAGAAAAAATTCTTTTTATTTAAATTAAAAAGTTATAAATACATTTTTGTATTACAAATGACAATAATAAGTATTCATTCAATTAAAGTAACAAACAATACTGAACTATTCTTATTATATTTATGATAATAAAGATTTAAAATTATGTCCTACGAAGCGGGTAGTAAAGAATGTAGACATTTGATTGAGGCTAAGGAAAGTCTATTATTAGCGATGGAATCGTTAAGTAACATCAGCTCAACGGATATTTTACAAATACAAATAAAAGAAATTTATAATAAGTTAGAGGGGTTGCACGACAAACGAAAAAAGATAGAATTCAACTCTTAATTGATCAAAAAAAAATACGATAGTTGAGAACTAGAAATTTTAGAATTCATTCTTGACCTTCTTTTTTCTTTTATCAGATAACAATTCATAAAGCGCATCTAATTGTGCATGTACTTCTTTTGCTTCGCTAAGATCAGGCAATAAATCATCTTTTATAAGCATTTGATGCATCTCTCTAAGTTCTAACCTTATATATCTAAGGTGAGAACTTACTTCCTCTCTTTTGGATGCACTCATATTAACCAAACATTAATAGTTATTATACAATATTGTATTTTTTTATATTTTAATGGGATATATCAAACAAATAGAAATTAACTAAAACTTAAGTTATTTATTATTTCGCTATTAGTTTGTTGTAATATAGTTTTCATGAAGAAAAAATCATCAAAAAAAAATCCAAAAAAATTAATAAAAAAGGAAAATAATGAATTAGGACAGACTAAAAATTCAGCCAAATTAATTTTATTTATATTTGGAATTGGTCCAATAATAGGAATTATAATATTCTTGTTTAGTAAAGGATTTTTTAATTCTCCAAACATTTAATTTAAACATAAAATTAACAATAGGAGAAATTATTTATAATTTAAAATTAGAAAATATTTATAATTATTGAAATTTTTTAAGTGAATAAATTCTAAAGTTTGCTATTTTTCTTGCATTATCAACATTTGAGATCACAAATGGATGATCAGATAAAATCTCAATAACTTTATCTATTTTTTGGACAATATCGTTACAACTAACTTTTTGCCATTCCTCATCAAAAGATATAGCAAAACTGTCTGCATTATTATAAGTTTTGTCTTTCATAAAAAATTGTTTAAATATTTAAAGTGCTTAAAATAATTACTTATAAGCAAAATTGTTTTAATAATAATGATAAATTGAGAGAAAATAAGGGCGACAATATATTATTTTATGATAATTTAGGTCAATTTTATTTTAAATAACCCATAAAACATTTCTAAGTAATAAATATTTAATATTTTTATAGCTTTAAAATATTTGACAAAAGTGTTACACTTATGACAAATGGCAATCGATAATGGAAAATCCAGTTAAGAGGATAGGGTATTTACCCAGGAAAAGAGTTCTTGAAATTATAGACCAAATATCTAAAAGTGAATCTATAAGCAGGTCAAAAGTTGTTGGCATACTAGTAGAAGAAGCCTTAGATGCTAGAGGCATCGCAAATTTTGGATATAGTAATTTGAATAAAACGAAATCATTTAGTTCTGAAATTTATACCAAGAATCAACCCATGAAAAATATATCTGATGCAGAGGATGAGTTCGTTGATGATAGCGGATATACAATCCCCTCCCACAAACCTTCAGATAGATCTATATCAACTGAAGATATTGAACTGGCTAATAAGATTAATATCTTAAAAGAATCAGGTTTAATTTAAAAAGAGATAAATTATTTTTATTTCTAATAAGTATTTGATGCATAATATTTAATCTATGATTATTCTATATCCATAATTAAATACCTTATAAATAATTAGAATATTATGTCATTTCCTAAATTTAACATCTTTATTTGTAAAAAATGAAAGAGATAAAATGTCCATCATGTGGAAAAACATTCAGAATAGATCCAAGCAGCTTTGAAGAAATACTTCTTCAAATTAAAGACGAAGAATTTAACAAGCAAATAGAGGAAAGGCTTAAACTCGCTGAAGAAGATAAGAATAAAGGTATAGAAATTGCCAAACAAGAATTAAAAATAAAATTAATAGAAGATAGGCAAAAAAAAGATACAAAAATTCAAGACCTTGAGTCTAAGTTGAATATTGCTGAAGAAAAGAAATTAAATGCATTAAATGAACTAAAAAATAAAGCAACGAACAAAATAAATTTACTCAATAATGAGGTAAGTAAATTAAAGGAGGATATTGAAAGACAATACGTAATTAGTGATTTATCTTCAAAGAATAAAGTAATTCAAGCTGTAAATAGTTTAGAAAAAGAAAAAACTAAGTTATTAAACTCTATTGAAAAAATGAAATTAGAACAATCTATTAACGAGAGAAAAATAGAAGAAAAATTCAAGAACAAAATTACTGAACGTGATTTGACGATCCAAGAACTAAGAGATATGAAATCTAAACTTTCTACAAAGATGGTTGGGGAAACATTAGAAATACATTGTGAGACTCAATTCAATCTAAATCGAGCTACTGCTTTTAAAAACTCATATTTTGAAAAAGATAATGATGCAAGTTCAGGAAGCAAAGGCGACTATATTTTCAGAGAGTTTGATGATAATAAAATTGAAATCGTATCTATCATGTTTGAGATGAAAAACCAAAGTGTTGATGGTTTTAATAAACGAAAAAATGAAGACTTCTTTAAAGAATTAGATAAAGATAGAACTCAGAAATCATGCGAATATGCAGTATTGGTCTCTTTATTGGAACCAGAAAGTGAATTATATAATTCCGGAATCGTAGATGTCTCTTATAAATATCCAAAAATGTATGTTATCAGGCCACAATTCTTTCTGCCGATTATTTCACTTCTTAGGAATGCATCTTTAGGAACTTTAAAATATAAAACTCAAATAGATTTAATGAGACAAGAGAATTATGACATAACAAATTTTGAAAGCACTCTTAATCAATTCAAAGATGCTGTAGGAAAAAATGTGTCATTAGCACAGGATAGATTTAATGACGCAATTTCTGAAATAGATAAATCAATAAGTCATTTACAAAAAACCAAAGAGGCATTACTGATATCTAAAAAACATCTTTTATCTGCTGATAGTAAATCACAAGATTTAACCGTTAAAAAGTTAACTAAAAATAATCCCACAATGAAGAAGAAATTTAATGATTTAAGAAATGAAGAAGACTTAATATAAATTAAATTCAACTACAGAAAGTTTATATAAATTTCATATTTAATAATTTCTGAATTAATCAAGATATAATACAAATATCGATATACGAAAAATAATGGCTTCAAACACTCCTATTTATAGTATCGCAAAGGACCTTAATATTGATAGTAATAGAATTATATTAGCTTGTAAATCAATAGGTATTAATGCGAAAGGAGCAACAAAACGACTAAATGAAGAAGAATTAGAAAAAGTAAAAAATTACTTTGAAACAGGTAAAAATGTGTCTGAAGAAATAGTTGAAATTAACCAAAAGAATACTTCAAATAAAAGCGAAACAAAAAAAATAAAAAGAAAAGCAAAAATAAATTATTTCCCAAATAGACTTATTGCGAAATCTTAAATAAAACAAATTTTTTCCTTATTTAAAGTATTCATAACCACAGAAGAAATACCTAATAAATTATTATAAGTAAAAATACTTAAAATGAAAATCACCGAGGCCTTAAAATCTCTTGAAAATTCTTGGTCAAGAGAAGAGATTCTAGTAAAAATAAAGAATGGGGAAAATTCAGAAAAGATAGTGAACGACTTTTGTTTATCTAAACAACAAGAAATTGAAACACTAACTAATTTTATTAATCCAAACGACAAAGTTCTATTAAGTGAAATAGAGTATTTAACAAATATAGAGTCAAAACTAATAAATAAAATTAAACATAACAGTTTTACAAAAATTGATTCGTCAAAAAATGAAAAAGAGCAAAAAAAGATTACACAACCTGAAAGAAATAAATCATTTGATTTAGGTTTTTTCATGATGAAATGGAGTAATAAATTTGTTTTTATTTCTCTTTTAGCCATTTCAGCAATAGCTTTAACTAAACAAGCGTGGGCATAATTCGCTAAATTAACAATATTAAAATAATTTTCTTGAAAAAGGATAGTTCTTATTTAATTAAATATACAAGTAGCGGTCTTTATTGTGAACTAGCAGATGTTTGGATAGATCCAAATAAACCTGTAAAAAGAGCAATAATTACCCATGCACATATGGATCATTTCACCTTAGGCTGCGATGAATATATTTCAACATATGAAACCGCAATAATTCTAAAAGAGAGAATAGGAAAAGAAATTAAGATTAAAACTTACGATTATGAAAAAGAATTTAAAATTAACGGTGTCAAAATATCCTTTCATCCTTCAGGACATATCCTTGGATCGAGTCAAATAAAATTTAATCTCGCTGACGAGAAATGGTTAATTACTGGCGATTTTAAACGCCAAAAAGATGAAACTTGCAAAGAATATGAAATAGTAGAAACTGATTATTTAATAAGTGAATCAACTTTTGGCTTACCAATTTTTATATGGGATGAACCTAAAAAGACGGCAACTGATATAACAAAATGGGTTGGCTCATCCCAAGATAAAACATCTATTTTGTTTTGCTATTCGCTTGGAAAAGCACAAAGACTATTGAATGAAATTAGTAAAACAAATTTTATAAATAATATTTATTCACACAGCAGTATTTATAAGATGAATAACTGTTATAAAAAATTAGGTATTGATATTATAGAAACAAAGAAATTAGAACATACTAAAAATAATTCGGATCTTAAAGGAAATCTTATAATACTTCCACCCGCTTTAAATAAAAGCTCTTCTCTAAAGAATTTCAAAGACATTCAAACTGGATTTGCAAGTGGATGGATGTCAATTAGAGCACTCAGAAAAAGGTCAGGTTATGATAAAGGGTTTTCTATCTCAGACCATGCGGATTGGAAAGGTATTTTAAAGACAATAAAAGATTCAAAAGCTAAAAATGTTTTTTTTCATCATGGTGATAGTGAAGCTTTAAATAAATATTTAAAAGAAAAAAATTCGATAAATGTTCTTGAATTTAAATATAAATAATGAGCCTAAAAAATTTTTCAGAATTATTTATAGATTTAGATTCTTGTAACAGTACAAATAAAAAGATAGGGATTTTAAAAAACTATTTTTCTTCAAATGAGGCTTTAGAAAACTCATGGACAATATATTTACTTACAGGAAAAAGTAATAAGCGATTTATAAGTGGACGATCTCTTAAAACTTTATTTTCAGAAATTTATGAATACCCTTTGTGGTTAATTGATTCTTGTTATTTGAAAGTTGGAGATTCTGCAGAAGTTATATCTTTATTATTAAGGAATATGCTTCCTGGGAAAAATAAAAAATTTCAAGATGTTTCTCTTCAAGAGTTATTAAATATATCTTTTCAAGAGTTATCCATCCTTAAAGAAGATGATAAGAAGTTATGGCTAAAAGGAATTTGGGAAAACATTCCAAAAGAAAGTCATCTAGTTATAAATAAAATCTTAACTGGTACTTTTAGAGTTGGAGTCTCTATAGGGTTGATAACAAAATCAATAGCAAAGCTAATTAATCTAGATGAAGCAATAATTTCTCATAGATTAATGGGTGATTTTATTCCTTCTCAAGAATCTTATGAAATATTAATAGATAGAAAAATAAATCCTTCAGAATTAAATTACAAACCTTACCCATTTCTGCTTGCTAATACATTTGAAAAGAAAATTATAGATAAATCTATTAATGATTTTCAATTTGAATGGAAATGGGATGGAATTAGAATTCAATTAATAAAAAGGTTAGGAAAAGTTTCAATATGGACAAGAGGCCAGGATTTAGTAAATAAATCTTTCCCTGAATTAGTAGAAAAAATCTCATCTATCAATGATGACTTTGTAATAGATGGTGAATTATTGGTCTGGAATTTTAAGGAAAGTCTGCCTCTGAATTTCTCCTTACTTCAAAAAAGAATTAATAGAAAGGCGCCATCAAGATCAATTCAAAAAAGTTTACCTATTATATTTATTGCCTATGATCTTTTAGAAATAAATGGAGAAGATCAAAGAGACTCAAATTTAGAAATCAGAAGAAACAGTTTAGAAAAACATTTATATAAATGGTTAAATGAAAGTAAAGAAGAATTATCTAATATTTTAAAAATAAGTGATTTAAAATATCCAAAAAATTGGGAAGAGGTAGAAACTTTTAAAAACAATTCAAGAGATAATGGAACAGAGGGATTAGTTATTAAAAACAAAAAATCAATCTATACCCCAGGCAGAAAGAAAGGTCTTTGGTGGAAATATAAAGTTGATCCTATGCAACTTGATGCAGTCCTCATTTATGCCAAAGGCGGGAGTGGGATAAGAGCAGGTTTATATACTGACTATAGTTTTGCTCTTTGGAAAGATGGAGAATTAATCAAATTTGCTAGTGCCTATTCTGGATTAAAAAACACTGAAATTAAAGAGTTAGATAGATGGATTAGACAAAATACTATTGATAGATTTGGACCTGTTAGATCAGTAAAACCAGAAATGGTCTTCGAAATTTCCTTCGAAAATATTCAAATTTCAAAACGTCACAAATCAGGAATTGCTATAAGATTTCCAAGAATAACTAAATGGAGGAAAGATAAGCTGATTAAAGATGCTGATACCTTAGAAAACGCTGAAAAATTAATACTGAATAAATAATGGAAAGTATCTCAACTAAAAATTCAATCACTTATATAAAAGAGTTTTTTAATAAAAATGGTTGGGAACCATTGCCATATCAAATTGAATCATGGGAAGCATATTTGAATGGAGAAAATGGAATCATACAGGTTCCTACAGGATGCGGTAAAACGTATGCAGCTTTAATGGGACCTCTTTCGAAATTAAAAGATTCCAAAAAACAAACAGGATTAAGCATTTTATTAATAACTCCATTAAAAGCACTAAGTAGAGACTTAAAAAATGCAATATATTTAGCAGCCCAATTTTTTAATCAAGAAATAACAGTTGGAATTAGAAATGGTGATACAAGCCCGTATGAAAAGAAGAAGCAAATAATTAAACCTCCAAATATTCTAATAACTACTCCAGAATCACTTTCTCTTCTCTTATCTAATAAAGAATCTAATAAAATGTTTAATAATTTATTTTCAATTATTATTGATGAGTGGCACGAATTAATGGGAAGTAAAAGAGGTAATCAATGTGAATTATCACTGAGTTGGCTAAGAGGAAATATAAAAGATTTACAAATTTGGGCAATGTCCGCCACTATTGGAAATATTAAAGAAGCAGCAAGAGCTATTGTCGGAATAAAAGGTGAAAAACCCAAAGTAATTAGTACTAATATTAAAAAAGAAATTGAAATCCTTAGTGTTTTACCAGAAGAAGAAACAACCTTTCCATGGAGTGGACATTTAGGAATTAGGAGCTATTCATTACTTCTGAAAATATTAGATAAAAACAAAAGTACACTACTATTCACTAATACTAGGAATCAGTCTGAAAGATGGTATCAATGCTTAAGATTCTGTCTACCAGAAATGGAAGATAGGATTTCTTTACATCATGGGTCATTGGATAAAGATGAGAGAAAAATAGTTGAAGACGGGGTTAAAAACGGATCTATAAAATGGGTAGTTTGTACAAGCTCATTAGATTTAGGGATTGACTTTCAACCTGTTGATCAAATTGTACAGATAGGAAGTGCTAAAAACTTAGCTCGACTTATTCAGAGGGCAGGGAGGAGTGCTCATAGACCTGGAGGAAAGTCAAAAATAATTTTCATGCCCACTAACTCATTAGAATTACTCGAAATTAGTGCTATGAGGAGAATAATAAAAAGTGGGGTATCTGAAAAAATTAAGCTTCCTGAATTATCTTTTGATGTACTTCTTCAGCATCTCGTTAGTTTGGCTTGTGGTCCAGGTTTTAATCCCAATACTGAAAAAGAAAGAATTAAAGATTGCTGGAGTTATAGAAATCTAAATAATAAAGATTGGGATTGGTGTATTGATTTTTTGGAGTATGGAGGAAAGTGTTTGAAGGCTTATCCAAAATATAAAAAGATAGAAAGAGAAAAATTAAAAGGGGATGAAGGTAACTTTAAATATTTTGTAAAAGATAAATCTTTAATAAGGATGCATAAGTTTAATATTGGAACAATAACAAGCGATAATTTTATAAATGTAAAATATTTAAAAGGAAAATCATTAGGCAATTTAGAAGAAAACTTTGCAACAAAATTAAAATCAGGTGATACTTTTTACTTTGCAGGCAAAATGCTCCAGTTTATAAAAATTAGAGATATGACTCTATATGTAAAAAAATCTTCCAAAAAAAGTTCTTTAATTCCAGCATGGGTGGGAGGTCAAATGGCTATGTCTGATCTTTTAAGTGATAATTTAAGAAGCGAAATAGATATTTGCAATAGATTAGAAAATAATAATCAATATATTAATAAAGAATTAAACTCATTACTTCCAATTTTAAAAAAACAGAAAAATCTTTCAGATATTCCAAAAAGGAATCAACTACTTATTGAAATCTATAATACTAAAGAATTAACAAGTCTTTTTGTTTTTACGCTTGATGGAAAATTTGTTAATGAAGGAATTGCCTTTCTTTGGGCATTAAGATTTGCTAATAAAAAGCAATCTACATTTAGTATTTCTGCAAATGATTTTGGATTTAGCTTAACCACTTCAGAAAATTATGACTTTTCAATTATTGAAAAAGAATTTTCATATTTTATAGAAAATATAAACTTGGAAGAAGATTTAGAAAATGCAATAAATTTTTCAGAATTAACAAAGAGAAGATTTAAAAACATTGCTCAAATTAGTGGATTAGTGAATCAAAATAATCCAACCAAAACAAAAAGTTCATCTCAACTACAAGTAAGCTCAAGTCTTTTTTATGATGTTTTTACCAAATATGAAGAAGATCATCTACTAATCAAACAAGCACATGAAGAAGTAAAAGAGTACCAATTAGAAAATAAACGAATTACTAATTCATTAGAAAGATTATCTAATTTAAAAATAATATTAAAAGAGACTAAAACCCCAAGTCCATTTGCTTTTCCTTTGTTAGTTGAAAGACTAAAAAATACATTAAGCAATGAATCTATAGAAAAAAGAGTTGAAAAACTTATAAAAAAATATAATAGTTAAATGCAAAAAAAGTCTTTTTCAATAAGTTGGGGGGATTCGTCATTAGAAATGCTCCCTTCAAAAGCATTACTTTTGCCTCAAACAAATGAACTATTAATATGTGACATTCATCTCGGTAAAGCAGAATATTTTCAGCAGAATGGAATTCCTCTTACAAATAATTCAGATGAACAAAACTTATTAAGCATAAAAAATATTGTAAAAAACAATAACCCTAATAAATTGATTATTTTAGGAGATTTATTTCATAGTAAATATTCAATAAGTGAATCTCTTAAAAGTAAAGTAGAAAAACTTTCAGATTCATTAAATATTAAAATTGAACTAATAATTGGCAATCATGATATCGGTTGCAAAGTCAAAAATATAAGCTTTCTTGAATATAAAAGATCTAGTAATTTTATATTTAGTCACGAGCCAATAGTTAAATCAGAAAATAACATTTTAAATATTTGCGGACACTATCATCCAAAAACATTTTTAAAAAATTCAAAAGATAAATTATCCTTTAAATGTTTTGCTATGGATGAAAAAAATAATACATTATACCTCCCAGCTTTTGGAGATCTCACAGGAGGTTATCCATGTAAGAGTTCCTTTAAAAAATGGGCAATTATTTCTGAAAAAGAAATTATTGCAATTTGATTTTTACAAAATTATTAAAATTAAAATAATTAAATTCTTCTTTTGAGCGTACTAATTTATACATATAATTCTCAATATTATTTCTCATTTATTAGATTTAAGATATAAAAATTTATAGTAAATGATAAAAATAATCTCTCAGGAAAAAAAATATAAAAATTTTTACCCTTTCCTTAACTTGATAATTACGTTATAAAAAAAATAAACTTAACTTTTAATAATGAAAAAATTAATAACTATTCTTATATTTCAAGTTATGTTATTGCCATTTGGGGTCAATGCTAATGAAAACTTTTCTGTAGAGATTGAAGCCCTTACACTAGTAATGGAACGATATGATAAAGATAAAGATATTGATGTTGAAGCCGAAACTGAGCTAAAACTAGATAATAAAAAGCCTAGCTATATGGCTCTTAAACAAGATGAATGCAATGCTACTGTTAAAGTCACTGAGAAAACAGGTCTAGAAATTGTTGGCAGTGAATCGTTCGATGTAAATGTTTGCAAGAAAGAAGTCATTAAGGTTATAAATTAATTCCTTAAATATTTAATTAAAGCTTATTTCATAGGTAATATCAAATAAAGAGGTCTTTTACTTATAGAAGGTAAGACCTCGAGACCTGACAGAAACTTTGGAACGGGTTCTGTTGCTTAATTAATAACGAATTTCATATTGTACAGATGTAATAAAAAGTACAATTTAAATATTTAGTCTTTATCTCCTATTTATTTTTTTTTGATACTTTTTGCATTTCTTCTCTAGACATAAGAGCTTCTATTTGAGCTAAAACTTTATGAAGTTCTTCTGTCTTCGTTAGAGATGCCTCTGCAACTTCTCTAAGTTTTTCCAATTGTTCTTGAGTTTTATTCATAATTAATTAGTTAGAAATACATCACTAGAAATGATGGTTTTAAAACAAATTTTCACTCACACATAAACCTATCTTCACTCTGTTTTTTATAAAGTCAAATAAATCTCTATTAAATAATGTTTTATGAGGACTTGCAATTAAATCTTCTTTTTTCATAATCAAAATAACATCGCAACTTTAAAAATGTGATCAAAATTATGATATGAATACTGGTAGGCCTATAGTAGCTGTTGTTATTAATGCACCTGCAAAGATTAGAAAAGGAAGATAAGGAAAGTTTTTCAAATTCAACTCGTAATTTGAAATTACTATATAGGTATTTATACTATTTGTCTAGTCCTAATTTATTCAAATAATTCTAATTCGTCTTTTATAGATAAGAAATAAAAGTTATCCGAATTTTCCTGAGATATATTCTTGAGTTGTTTTTTCCTTAGGAGAACTAAAAATCTTCTTTGTAGAATTAAATTCAGCTAGATATCCAACCTTACCACCATCACCCTCTTCATACTCAATAGCATTAAAGAATGCAGTCATATCACTAACTCTTAGGGCCTGCTGCATATTGTGAGTAACTATTATAATTGTATAATTCTTCTTTAGATCGTGCATTGTTTCTTCTATTTTTAAAGTTGAAATAGGATCTAATGCTGAACATGGCTCGTCCATGAGAATTATTTCAGGTTCGATTGCTATTGTTCTTGCTATACATAGTCTTTGTTGTTGCCCTCCAGATAAGGAGTAACCACTATCATTTAATTTATCCTTACATTCACTCCAAAGAGCAGCCTTTTTAAGAGAAAGTTCCACTAAATCATCCATATCCCCAACAAATCCATTAATTCTTGCTCCAAATGCAATATTTTCATAAATAGATTTAGGGAATGGATTAGGTTGCTGAAAAACCATCCCAATCCTTCTTCTAACTTCGACTGGATCGACTCTTTTATCATAAATATTAGTTCCATCAAAGAGGACCGTTCCTCTCAATGAACAATTAGGAATCAAGTCATTCATTCTGTTTAAAGACCTTAAAACGGTCGATTTACCGCAACCTGAAGGTCCAATAAGAGAAGTTATATCTCCTTTCTTGAAATTACAAAAAATATTTTTTACAGCTTCAAATTTTCCATAGCTAATTGAAACATCCTCTAAAGATAAAATATGATTCTTTTGTGCCTTTTTATTATTTTTAATCATTTCATACCCTCTTAGTCTTCTCTGTAAATGCTGCTAATATCCTTGAAAATATATTTACAGAAAGGATAGACAATACCAGAATGAAAGATGCCGCCCAAGCAAGTTTATTTTGAGCATCATATGGTTCGAGAGCAAAATTATAAATTAAAACTGCCAGAGATCCCATTTCATAGAACAAATCACCAAATCCAGTTATGTAGTAGTAAGAGAATAAAGCTGTAAAAATTAATGGAGCAGTTTCTCCCGCAGCTCTAGCTATCCCAAGGACTACACCAGTAGCTATAGAGCGAAAAGCAGAAGGTAAGGTTATTTTTAATATTGTTGTATACATACTCGCTCCAACTCCAAGAGAGGCATACCTTAATTCGTTTGGTACTAATTTTAAACCCTCATCAGTCGTTTTTATAACAGTAGGCAACATCAATATTGAGAGTGCCATCCCTCCAGCCAAGCCACTATACATACTTCCGAATAAGATTTTAGTTGAAACGATTAAGGCATATATAAATACACCCGCAATTATTGAAGGGACACCAGCTAAAACATTAACTCCAAATCTAATAAACCTTGAAAAAGGCCCTCCTTTTGAATATTCAGCTAAATATATACCACCACCAACACCTACTGGTATCGCAATAATTGAAGCAATGGTAGTGATTATTAATGTCCCGATTAATGCAGGGTTAATTCCACCTGCATCTAAATCATCTCCAGGAGGGTTGGGCTCTAAAGTAAATAGCTCAGGAGTTATCTGAGCTCCACCTTTGATTAGAATATAAGTTACCAAAAATATCAAAGGAAGAATCGCTATAACTACACAAATTAAAGACAAAGAAGTAAAAACTTTATCTCCTATATTTCGAGATGAATTTTTCTGGTAAAAAAGTGAATTCATAATATCTAATATTTGAGACTAAATTTCTTAACAAGCCATTGAGCAAAGATATTTACCACCAAAGACAAAATCATCAGAACAAATGCTGCGTAAAACAATGAGGAAACTTGACTTCCATCAGCTTCTCCAAATTGATTTGCGAGCATGGAGGAAATAGTATATCCAGGAGATAATAAAGACCAACTAAATGCATTAGAGTTTCCGATAATCATTGTGACAGCCATAGTTTCTCCCATAGCCCGACCTAAAGCTAATAAAACTCCAGCCATAATTCCTGACAATGCAGCTGGCAAAATTACCGAGAAAATAGTCTTCCATCTACTAGCTCCAATTCCATAAGATGCATTTCTAAGTTTTTTAGGAACTTGATTCAAAGAATCCCTAGCAATAGATGTCACTATTGGTAAAAGCATTACTACTAAAATCAATATCGCTAACAAAGAATTCCTACCAGTAGGTTCTGTACTAAACAAAGGGACCCAGCCAAAGAAATTATGTAAAAAGACAAAAAATGCTCTAAAAAAAGGTTCCATCACAAATATTGCCCATAATCCCAATACAACTGAAGGTATAGCGGCTAAAAGTTCAACAAAAGATCCTATTATTTCTCTAAAGACTTTAGGAACAAAATCTTCAGTAATAAATATTGCAGTTCCTACCCCCAATGGAATAGTTATCAATAATGAAAGAAAAGAGGTTATTAATGTTCCATAAATTGCAGTAAATGCACCATATTCATCTTTTACTGGATTCCATTCAGAGGTTACAAGAAACTTTAGACCATACCTTGAGAATGATTCAAATGACTGAAAAAAGACTACTAAAACAATTCCTAAAAGTATGATCGCTACAAAACTAGACAAGACTAGAGCAGTATTCTTAAAAATAATATCTATATTTTTTTCAATTCCGAATCTTTTTCGATTCTTGAAAAGAGCTAATTTCTCTTCCATTAAAAAAAGAATATCTTTATAAATCTACTACTAAATGATGTAAAAGACTTTAAGAGGGGTTAAAGGTATAGGAAAGTTTTGATAATTTGACATCTATTGAAAAATTTATCTACCTATTCTTCCAACAGCCTCAATTGATTTTTTTAGAATCTCTCCTTTCAAGGGAACGTAACCCAAGGCAGGAGCTTTAACTTGATATTCATCGCTGAGCAATTTATAGAATGTATCTTGAATTGCCTTAGTATTCCTGCCATTACCTGTTTCATAAGCAAGTATCCATGTCAAGGTCGCTATTGGATAAGCTCCTTTAGCAGTAGGGTTTGGGTTTTTACCAGCCAAGTTCTTATCAAGATTTATTCCATTTAAAGCTATTGCGCCTGACTTAGTATTCGGAGTAACAAATTCACCAGAAAGATTTTGAAGTGCAGCAGCCTTAACATTACCTTTAATGTATGACTGGTTTACATAACCAATTGCGCCTGGAGTGTTTTGAATAACACCTGCAACACCAGAATTGCCTTTTGCTCCAACTCCCGAAGGCCATTTAACAGATTTACCAGTACCTAAATTCCAGGTTTTAGAGAAAGCCTCCATAGAATTTGTAAAAGCTTTAGTCGTGCCTGAGCCATCAGAACGATGCGCCCAAGTTAATTTACCTGACTTACATCCTAATTCCTTCCAATTTTTTATCATTCCCATTGCTACTTGAACAGCCTGCTCTTGTGTTAGTTTCAAGTCGCAATCATAGTTATATCCAAACGCAATTGTTCCACCTACCATCGGTATTTGAACAAGTCCTCTAGTAACTTTTTTTATATCAGCTTCTTTCATTGGATCATCTGAGGCTCCAAAATTCACTGTTTCATCAATAAAAGCCTTTCTTCCAGAACCTGATCCCACAGCTTGATAATTTACTCTAGGTCCTCCAGATTTAGCTAAGTCAAAAAACCATCTTGTATAAATCTTCGAAGGAAATGATGCACCAGCACCACTCAATCTTTTTGATGCCATCGCAGATGGAGAAAGTATTAATGAAATTGCAGAAGAAAATATGAGAAGTTTGTTAAAAATGCCCACTATTAAAGGAAAACCTAAGTCTGATAATTAAAAGATAATTTACAACCTTAAGGAAATTTAAAAATTGAAAGATATATACATCAAATTATTTTGTTATATTCAAATATTCTTGATGTATCTATTTCAATAACTCAACTGAAACTACAAGATTTCCTAAAAGTCCATTAAGGGTTATTAGTTGTTCTTTACTTCCAAAAGCAATTAAAACCTGACCTGGCTGCAGTAAAAAATCACCTCCAGGATTTGTTAATAACTTTTCATTCTCCTTTATTGCCAATATTTTAGCTCCACTCTTTTTACCTATTCCCAGCTCAGAAAGAGTAATCTTCTCTGCTGTACCAAACAGACTAATATCATTACTTAGTTCAAATTCTTCAATTTCACATTCACTTCCTGCGAGCAGATCAAGAAAGTCAATAGCTATTGGTCTTAAAGCCATTGATGCCATCGCCCTTCCAGCTGCTATATAAGGACTAACAACAATACTTGCTCCAGCTAATCTCAATTTACTAGCAGCTTCTTCAGTTCCAGCTCTAGCAATTACCCTTATTGAACTTCTTATCCCTTTAGCACTTAAAACTACATATAAATTTGAAGCATCATTAGGCAAAGTAACAACTAAACTTTTGCATTTATCTAATCCAGCTAGTTTTAAAGTCTCATCAAGAGTTGCATCGGCACAAAGAACTTCTAATCCATTATCTTCAGCAATCTTTTTTCTATCTTCATCGCTTTCTACAACTATAATAGGAATATTTTGTGTTTTTATTTGATTAGATATTTCCTGACCTACCCTCCCATATCCGCACAAAATTACATGATTTTCCATTTTTCTAAGAATTCTTTTAAAACGTAATTCATTTACTCTTTGAAAATAGCCGGATTCAAATAATCTAACAGCTTTTTGAAAGGTAAATTGAATAAAAATTAATCCCCCAACGATTATTAGAACAGTGATAATTCTTCCTTCAGGACTTAAAGTTTGAACTTCTCCAAA
>QCVU01000005.1 GCA_003210275.1 Prochlorococcus sp. AG-686-M10 | reverse complement strand
TTTTTAATTTTTTGAAAATTTTGATTTTTGAATAACTAACTTTAATGTTTAATTCGTTAGTTCCAACAATGTTTTTGATTAAGTCTAGGATGTTTTCAATAATGCTCTCTTCCGCACAAATAGTTCCGTTAAGACCCTCTCTCGCAATTATTAAAAGGCCTGAAATATCATTATTTTTCTCAATAATAAATAAGTTCTCTTTAAGGTCAATTATTGAATTTTCTTGAAATGAGAAAAAAGAATAAAGCGAAACTATTTTATAAATATTATTACTCATACTGTAGAAACAGTTTTATCACAATATTCAAAATCTTTATTAAATAAAACCCCTACATCCTTAAGTAGTTTTCTGTCATCTTGAAAAGATGGATTTGAGGTCGTAAGTAATTCATCTCCATAAAAAATAGAGTTTGCTCCACATTGAAAACAAAGAATCTGAGCTTCTTTAGTTAAGTTCTCCCTTCCAGCACTTAATCTTATTTTGCTTCTTGGCATAAGTATTCGAGCAGTAGCGATCATTCTTATCATCTCAATAGAATCAATTTCTTTTTTTTCCTCTAAACCTGTTCCTTCAATAGCTACTAGAGAATTGATTGGGACACTTTCAGGGTGAGGATTCATGTTTGAGAGGACTTCTAATAGAGATGCTCTATCACCATTATTTTCTCCAAGACCTATTATTCCACCACAACATACATTTATACCTGCATTTCTTACTCTCTTAATAGTATCAAGCCTATCCTGATAAGTTCTTGTCGTAATAATATTTTTATAGTATTCAGGACTCGTATCGAGATTATGGTTGTATGCCGTTAGTCCCGCATTGGCAAGTTTAATGGCCTGCTCATCTGTGAGCATCCCCGCGGTTACACATGCCTCCATTCCAAGTTCTTTTACACCTTTAACCATTTCTAGCATTGAGTTGAAAGGTTTGCCATCTCTAATTTCTCTCCAAGCCCAACCCATACAAAACCTATCAGCGCCTTCTCTTTTTGCTATCTTCGCTCTATTTAAAACATCTTCAACCTCGAATTGTGGGTGACTCTTTATTTGAGTAGAGCTATAAATTGATTGACTACAATAAGAACAATTCTCTTCACATCCGCCAGTTTTAACACTAAAAAGAGAGGCTAGTTGGACTTTATATTGATTGAATCTTCTATGAATAATTTGAGCTTCCCACATTAAATCTATCAATGGATAATTTAATATTTCCAAAATCTCGTCTCTTTCCCAATCAAATCTAATTTCGCTAAATTTTTGATTATCTGAATTAATCATTTTTACTTAGGGAAGAATAGTAAGAATCTTCAAAAGATTCATTTGATAATGATTCTATACCTCCAAAACGCCTATTCCTCGATTGATAATCTTTTATAGCTTTTAAAAATTCAATCTCAGTAAAATCAGGCCATAATACATTAGTTATATAAATTTCAGAATAAGCTAATTGCCATAAAAGAAAATTACTTATCCTTTTTTCCCCACTAGTTCGTATTAGTAATTCAGGATCCGTTATCCCATGAGTTAAAAGTTCTGAATTAAATAATTGTTCATCTATGTTATGGGGATTTATTTTACCTAAGGAAGATTTAATTGCTATTTCTCTAGCAGCTTTTACTATTTCTTGCCTACCTCCATAATTTACACAAATATTTAATGTGAATAATTTATTATTGTTAGTAAGAGCCTCTGAACTATTTATTACTGATTTTAATGACTTAGGAAAAGGGGTTAAATCTCCAATGAATTTTATTTTTATTGATTCTTGATTAAGTTCAGAAATTTCTTTTTTCAAAACTTTTTCAAACAGATTTATAAGAAAATCAACCTCTTTAGAAGGTCTAGTCCAATTTTCCGTTGAAAATGCATAAACCGTTAGGATTTTACAATCTAAGTTTTTAGATACCTTAATAATTTCCTTTAGAACACTAACGCCCTTATTATGCCCATATGATCTTGGCAAACCCTTATTTATAGCCCATCTCCCATTCCCATCCATAATTATTGCAACATGTTCTGGAATTCTCTCCTTATCTATTTCATTAAACAAATTTATATTCTCTTTGTTTGTTTGTAAGTTATTTAATCTCATAAGTTATTCTTGAATTGGATTTTGTCTGTCTAACTTCTTTTCACTTGTAATATTATCATTTGTATTTATTTTTTGGAATGAATTAGTTTTGTTCGAAGATGATTTTGGAGTCCCCGATGTATTTTGATTTCCTATCAACTTTATGAGAAGCTCTTGTAATCTGCTACTTGTAATAGGTCTCTCAAGTTTTCCTTGATTAGCTAATGATAAAGTGCCTGTTTCTTCAGAGACAACAATACAAATGCATCTGTCAAATCTTTCTGTAATGCCTAATGCGGCAAGATGTCTTGTTCCGTATCTACTAATACCTTGCCTTGATAAAGGTAATATTACCCCTGCCGAAATTATTTTATTACCTTTTACTAAAACTGCTCCATCATGTAAGGGGGTATCTGTTGCAAACAAATTTATTAAAAGATCTATAGACAATTGTGCTTCAATCTTTATACCTGAATATAAAAAATCTTCTGGTCTTAAATCGCTTCCTAAATCTACAACTATTAAAGCTCCTTTTCTATTTTGTGAGAGTTTTCCTGATGCGTCAACCAATTGATTTACTGTCGAAGATGTTGCTCTGAATTCTTTAGGTGGGTTGCCTAGTAATACTGCTAGCCTTCCAGTGCCAAGTAATTCCATTAATCGTCTAAGTTCACCCTGCCATAGGATGGCTAAAGAGAGCGAGCAAACAAGTACTACTGCATCAATTAATTTTGAAGTTAGAGGAAGATATGCATATCTTTGAATAAACCAAGCAAAAGAAACTAAGAATAAATATCCCCTTAGTAACCAAAGTGTTCGCTGTTCTTTAACTCTTGAAAATAATAAAAGTCCAAATCCAATAGCAAATAGTACATCCAGTAAAAATTTTAAGTTTATAAACCCCAAAAAATTCACATCAAAATCTAAATTATATTAAATGTACCTAACTTTGTTTGATAAAGCGATCTGGTAGGACATCATATTTTAGAAGATCCAGTGGACTTTCTCTTTTCTGGATAATCTCTGCTTCTCCATTACAGACTAAAATAGCAGCAGGTTTTGGGATTCTATTATAATTAGAACTCATAGAATTATTATATGCACCAGTGCCAAAAACACATATTAAATCTCCTGTTCGACAATCACTTAGTTCAAGTTCCTTAAATAATACATCTCCAGATTCACAATGCTTTCCTGCAACTGTATATTTATTTTTGGAATTACTATTTAAAGGATTATTTACTAAACAAGCAGAATAATTTGATTGATATGTAATTGGTCTGGGATTATCACTCATTCCGCCATCTACCGATAAGTATGTTCTTATCCCAGGAACTTCTTTAAAAGAACCAATTTTATAAATTGTTACTCCTGCTGTTGAAACTATAGATCTCCCTGGCTCACACATAAGAATTGGTAAGTCTAGGTTATTTTTATTACAAGCTTTTACAACAGATAATGATACTGTTTTAATCCATTCATCAATGGAAGGAGGATCATCTTCCTGTGTATATTTAATGCCTAGGCCACCACCAACATTTAGTTCTTTAATGTTGTGACCAAACTTTTTAGCTTGTAAAATAACATTTACCATTATTTTTCCAAGGTCATTATGAGGATCTAGTTCAAATATCTGAGAACCAATGTGAGCATGTAATCCTGTTAATTTAATGTGTTGAGTTTTGTTTATAACTTCGAAAAGCTTACTTAATGATTCGATTCCAAATCCAAATTTACTATCAAAGGAACCTGTTCTGATGTATTCGTGAGTGTGGCATTCTATTCCAGGTGTAAATCTAACCATAATTTCTATATCGTAATTAAAGGAATCAGATATATCTTCTAATCTTTTTAAATCATGGTCATTGTCTACAATTACTTTAATCTTATTTTTTATAGCAAATTCAATTTCCTTATCAGACTTATTATTTCCATGAAAAACAATTTTTTCATTAGGAACCCCACCTTTTAATGCTGTCAATAATTCTCCTTCTGAAACTGCATCGAGTCCAAAACCCTCTGATGCAATTAAATTACTCATAAATATTGAACTATTTGCCTTGGATGCGTATATGGGGAGGGATGTTCCTGGATAATATTTTTCTAGTGCTTTTTTATATGCTCTACAGGAATTTCTTAAAGTAATCTCATCCAAAACATAGAGAGGCGAATCGTATCTTCTTACTAAATCTTCCATGGAACATCCACCAATAAATAACTTATGGGTACTGTCAATAGTAGTTGTTACAGGAACTATGTTTTTATTTGGACTATCTACATAAATTTTATTTTCTAAGAATGATGAATTTGTATTCATGGGAAACTCTGTCATATTTTAATTCTACAACTTGCAGAACATTTATAATAAATTAAATCTTAAAAACTTTTTAGAGAGAAAAATATTTACTTAGATGTTCTTAATTAAAGAGATATATAAAAAAGAAGTTGAATTATGTTATGAATTAGATTCAGATACAATTTGTTTATGGACTAAAAAACAATGGCAAAGTGAATTTAATAAGAGGGGAATAAAAGTAGTTGCAATACTATCAAAAAAGAAAATAATTGGAATTTATGTAGTTCAAATAATAATTGACGAAGCTCAAATAAATTATTTTTCAATAAAACAAAAGTTTCGACGAAAAGGTTACGGCAGTCATCTAATGAACTATTTGATAATAGAATGTGAAAATCTAAATATAAAAAAATTATTATTGGAAGTCTCGGAAACTAATTCAATTGCTGAGATCTTTTATTGCAAATTTAATTTTTTAACTGTAGGAAGAAGAAAAAACTATTATAAAGACGGTACTGATGCAATTTTGAAAGAAAAAATTTTAATAAAATAAATATTAAAGATTTTTTGTGCGGATAACCAGAATCCCTGAAATCACTTTAATAAGCCGCTATATCATCAAAAAGGTAATTTAATATTGACTAATTTATACTTTTGGGTATTCACAAAAGCTCATTCTGAACACAAAATTGTCTTAATACTGGTAGGTTATAAATAAGAAATTCAACTCTTAAATGTTCGAAAGATTTACAGAAAAAGCCATTAAAGTCATTATGCTTGCTCAAGAAGAAGCTAGGAGGCTTGGTCATAATTTTGTTGGAACAGAACAAATTCTTTTAGGTTTGATTGGAGAAGGAACAGGTGTAGCTGCAAAGGTACTTAAAACACTGGGTGTAAATTTAAAAGACTCCAGGATTGAAGTTGAGAAAATAATAGGTAGAGGTTCAGGTTTTGTAGCAGTTGAAATTCCTTTTACCCCAAGAGCAAAAAGAGTTTTAGAATTATCTCTTGAAGAAGCACGCCAACTAGGTCATAACTACATAGGTACTGAACATTTACTTTTAGGTTTAATCAGAGAAGGAGAAGGAGTGGCTGCACGAGTTTTAGAAAACCTTGGTATTGACCTGACTAAAGTTAGAACTCAAGTAATAAGAATGCTTGGAGAGACCGCTGAGGTTGGATCAGGTGGTTCATCTAATAAGGGCAATTTAAAGACAGCTACTCTTGATGAATTCGGAACAAACTTAACAAAACTTGCTAGTGAATCAAAACTAGATCCAGTAGTTGGACGCCATGCTGAAATAGATAGAGTTATTCAAATTCTAGGTAGAAGAACTAAAAATAATCCTGTTCTTATAGGTGAGCCTGGAGTAGGAAAAACAGCTATTGCTGAAGGTTTAGCACAAAAAATTCAATTAGGAGAAATACCTGACATTCTCGAAGATAAAAGAGTTTTAACTCTTGATATCGGTCTTCTTGTAGCAGGAACAAAATATAGGGGTGAATTTGAAGAAAGACTAAAAAAAATAATGGAAGAAATTAAATCTGCCGGCAATGTCATTTTAGTTATTGATGAGGTTCATACTCTAATTGGAGCAGGAGCTGCTGAAGGTGCAATTGATGCTGCAAACATATTAAAACCAGCTTTAGCTCGAGGAGAACTTCAATGTATAGGAGCTACAACTCTTGATGAATATAGAAAGCATATTGAAAGAGATGCTGCTCTTGAAAGAAGATTTCAACCGGTAATGGTTGGAGAGCCATCTATTGAAGATACTATTGAAATTTTAAAAGGTTTAAGGGAACGTTACGAGCAACATCATCGCTTGAAAATTACAGATGAAGCTTTAGAAGCAGCAGCTCATTTAGGCGATCGCTATATTTCTGACAGGTTTTTACCAGATAAAGCTATAGATCTTATAGATGAGGCCGGCAGTAGAGTAAGGTTGATTAACTCTAAACTTCCTCCCGAAGCTAAACAAATCGATAAAGAATTAAGACAAGTTCAAAAACAAAAAGAAGAATCAGTAAGAGATCAAAATTTTAATGAAGCTGGTCAGTTAAGAGAAAAAGAAATTGAATTGTCAGCAAAGATAAAAGAGCTTTTAGAAAATAAAAAAGAAAATTTAGAAAAAGATGATACAAAAAATGCTATAGAAACTTCCAAAGATGATTCAAATATTATTCAAAACCCCCTTGTAAGTGAGGAAGATGTAGCTCATATAGTTGCTTCTTGGACTGGAGTTCCTGTTCAGAAATTAACAGAAACAGAGTCAGTCAAACTTCTAAATATGGAAGAGACGTTACATCAAAGGTTAATAGGACAGGATGAGGCTGTTAAAGCAGTATCAAGAGCTATAAGAAGAGCTAGGGTTGGGTTGAAAAATCCAAATAGACCTATTGCAAGTTTTATATTTTCAGGACCTACTGGCGTTGGGAAAACAGAATTAACTAAATCTTTAGCTTCATATTTCTTTGGCAGTGAAGAAGCTATGATCAGATTAGATATGTCTGAATTTATGGAAAGACATACTGTTAGTAAATTAATTGGTTCTCCTCCGGGATACGTGGGTTTTAATGAAGGAGGTCAACTTACAGAGGCGGTAAGAAGAAGACCATATACAGTAGTTCTCTTTGATGAAGTTGAGAAAGCTCATCCAGACGTTTTTAATTTACTATTACAATTACTAGAAGATGGAAGATTAACAGACTCAAAAGGTAGAACAGTTGATTTTAAAAATACACTTTTAATAATGACTTCTAATATTGGTTCTAAAGTGATCGAGAAAGGCGGTGGAGGCTTAGGCTTCGAATTCTCAGGAGATTCTGTTGAAGATAGCCAATATAACAGGATTAAATCTCTAGTAAATGAAGAATTAAAACAATATTTTAGACCAGAATTTTTAAACAGACTTGATGAAATAATTGTGTTTAGGCAATTAACTAAAAATGAAGTTAAAGATATTGCTGAAATAATGTTAAAAGAAGTTTTTTCTCGATTAAGCGAGAAGGGTATAAAATTAAATGTTACTGACTCATTTAAAGAAAGACTTGTTGAAGAAGGATATAATCCTTCATATGGGGCAAGGCCTTTAAGAAGAGCAGTTATGAGATTATTAGAAGATAGTTTAGCTGAAGAAGTTTTATCAGGAAGAATAAAAGATGGAGATAAAGCTTTAGTTGATATTGACGAGAATAAGAAAGTTATAGTAAATATTTCCTCAGAAGAATCTTCCCAAGAACTAGCTGGAGCCAATTTTTAAACTTTTGATTTTATATGCAATTAATATCTCCAGAAAAAATATTTAGGGGGAATGGAGCCTGGTTGAAGGCTTTGCCCCATATTAAAAAAGTTTCAAACCGCCCTTTACTTTTGGGTAGAAGTATATCGACAAGTAATTTAAGGCAACAAGTTTATAAAGATTTACATGAAGAAAATCTTTCTATATACTCATCTAACCTACAATTCGATTGTTGTTATGAAGATCTTGAAAGAATAAGAACAACTATACTTAAAAATAATTGTGATTCTATTATTGCCATCGGTGGAGGTAAAGTTTTAGATGCAGGAAAATTTTTAGGAGATTCGCTTTCTATTCCAGTTATCACTATTCCTTTAAGCGCATCTACTTGTGCAGGCTGGACTGCATTATCAAATATTTATTCAATTAATGGGCAATTCATTGAGGATGTTGAGTTGAAGTCTTGTCCAAAAATATTAGTGCTAGATCACGGATTTATTAAAACAGCTCCAAAGAGGACACTTGCTAGCGGAATAGCTGATGCTTTGGCAAAATGGTATGAATCTTGTTTAACTAGTTCAAAAGTTAAAGATGGATTTGTTCAACAATCAATTCAAATATCAAGAGTCTTAAGAGATCAATTACTTATTGATGGGGAAAGTGCTTATCATAATCAGTCTGTTCATAATATTGCTTGGTGCAATGTTATAGAGGGATGTTCGCTTACAGCTGGATTGATTGGAGGAATTGGCGGACAAAAATGTAGAACAGCAGCAGCTCATGCCCTTCATAATGCTATTACTCAGATAGATGTAGCTAATAAGCCATTACATGGCGAAATTGTTGGAGTTGGAATATTGTTGCAATTAAGATTAGAAGAAACTAAAAATAATAATTTATTAGCTAATCAAACTATAAAACAGCTACTGGTATTAATGAAAAAACTGAATTTACCTACTACTATCTCCCAATTAGGAATAAATGTTTTTGAAAATGACAATTTACAAAAAATTGCTGAATTTACATGTAGAGATAAATCCGAGATTCATTTTTTACCTTTTAAAATTAATCAACAAGATATAAAGGAAGTTATTACAAATTTTGAAAGACAAATAATAAAAATATCATAAATACTTTGAATAAGACTATTTATAGTGATTTTAATAAGCTGAATATTGATTATTTTGAAAAAGTTAGAAATTCTCTACATGATCCTTTAGGGGTAAATATATCTAACGACGTTAATTGGATAAAACTTAATGAAAAATGGAATTTTTCTGAATTTCCGGTGGTTATGGGTGGAACGGGTCAACCTATACTTTTCTTGCATGGATTTGATAGTAGTTTCCTCGAATTCAGGAGAATATATCCATTTTTAAAAAATAAATTCCAATTAATAATTCCTGATTTATTGGGATTTGGATTTACTCCTAGGATTGCTTCTGATCAATATAATCCTCATAAAATAATTTCTTACCTTCTAGATATTATTAATACTCTTAAATTAAATAATAGGTTAATGATTGTAGGTGCCTCTATGGGAGGATCTGTAGCGATAAACTTAGCGAAGGAAATCCCAGATCTCATTGATAAGATAATTCTCTTATCTCCAGCAGGATTGTTTGGAGAATCCAAGAATATTCCTTTCCCATTAAATCAGATAGGGGCTTCCTTTTTAGGATTATCTCAAGTAAGAAAAAGTCTTTGTAGGCAAGCTTTTGCTTATCCAGATAAAAGTGTTGGTTCAATGGAAGAACAAATTGCTTCGATTCATTTAGGTTGCTCTGGTTGGAGAAGTTCGTTAGCTTCTTTTGCAAAAAGTGGTGGATTTGCAGGAACATATAAATACATGCAAAATATTTCAATTAAAACTATTTGTGGGGAGAATGATCGCATCCTTGGCAAAAAAGAAATTAATAAAATAAAACAAATAAATCAATTAAATTTTATTGGGTTGAAAAACTGTGGTCATCTTCCACATGTAGATTTGCCAACATTATCTAGCAAGATTATTTTCGATTATTTTTGCTCTTAGCAAAAGTATTATTAAGAATGAAATTTTAACTTGATATTTTTAGAGGATACTAAAAATAAAAATAAGATAGTTCTACTTTTATATAAAAACATTCTATTCAATAGTTGTAATAAAAAAAATGAAATAGTAAATAGAGATTTATCATTAAAGGCAATACTTGATAATCAATTAAAAAACTTCAAAATTATAATTACATAATAAATAACTGAAGGGGTAAATATATAACTATCAATTCTATCAAGTATGCCACCATGACCAGGTAAAAAAGTTCCAGAATCTTTTACTTTTGCATCCCTTTTCATCATTGATTCAATTAAATCTCCTACTAATGCCATAAGGGAAACTAGTATTCCATAAAAAATGCCAATTATGAATGGATTCTGCCAATTAAGTAAAAACGCAAAAAAGGTTGCTACTGAAATTGAGCATATTATTCCTCCTATTAAACCTTCGATAGTTTTACTTGGAGAGATAGGGGAAAGAGCTCTTTTCCCGAATGACTTTCCTATAAAATAAGAGCCAATATCACTTGCCACAATTAATAAACATGAAATTAAGGTTAAATAAAGACCTGTAGAATTTGAGAAGTTTTCAAAGGATAATATACCATCAGAGGAATTATTTATTGTCGATTGAATTGCTCTTAATTTAATCCAATAACTAGGTAGAAAACCTAAATAAAATAATCCGAAAATAGATGCTGCAATATCAGATATAGTGCCTGAATTGGGTTGCAGCAATAACCACGTACATATTCCTACTGAGCATATTGGTAATATAGAGTGGGATATATCTCTATCAAGGAATCCAACGGCTTCTAGATACGTAGAAATTGTAATTATGAAACATGAAAATAATGTAGTTTTAGTTGCTGGTTTAATTCCAGTGAATTCTGCCATTCTAAAAAACTCGAGAAGTGCAATATAGGTAAGTAATGCAATTGCTATTGTGAAATACCATCCACCTAATAAAACAACAACTAACCCAAATAATCCTATAAGTAACCCACTTCTCAATCTCATATTTGATTTTTAGTTATGTAAGACTCTTATATAAGAATTTAACAGATCTTCGTTGTACAAACTTTGAGCTTCTATCCAATCTATTCTTTCTTTGTCTATTCTCTCTCCAGGAACAATTAAAGGTATTCCAGGAGGATAAGGACAAAGGATATCTCCAGAAATTTTCCCTAAGGATTCAACTAGAGGAATACTATAAGTCTTACTTTTCCAAGCAACTCCTATTGGTACCTCAGGTGATTGAATTAATCTAAAAGGTGGTTTTATAGCTTTTAAATCATATGATTTATTAGTATGAATTAGTAACTTTTTCCATAATTTTTGAAACAAAAAAGAAAAATCCTTTTGATTTGAAAAACCAAGACAAAAAGTAAGCGTCATCATTTCAGGCAATTCAGCAATTAATCCGTTTTTATAAAAAAATCTATCTGCAGTAAAGCCATCAATTCCAACTTTAGAAGTATTGAGTACTATTTTTAAAGGATCTTGAGTTTCAATAAGAGGTATCTTTTTTTTTATTAACTCATTGAAGATTGATTTTGCTTCTAAAATTCTTTTTTTATATTTATTAAGATTATCCCTATTAAGCCAGTCTTTGATGGACTCCTCACAAGAAGAAAGCAAGAGAGAATTAGGACTAGTAGTTTGAAGTAAATTTATGCTATTGATTAATTTATTTTCTTCTAGAAGATTTCCATTATGCCAAATTACTGCTGTTTGAGTTAGTCCATTAAGTGACTTATGTAATGAATGTACTACTAAATCCGCTTTTGATCTTAAAGCTGATTTCGGTAAATTATAGTTTTCACAAAAAAGAAAATACGAGCCATGGGCTTCATCAACTAAAACAGGCAAACTATGTAGATGACAAATTTTAATTAAAGGTTCAAGATCCGTTGCATAACCTTGATAGTAAGGACTAACTAGTATTACTCCTACAATTTTAGTTTTTTCAAAATCTAGATTATTGAATATATTTGTAAACCACTTTTTAGTGATTGGTAGGTAATGTCCAGTTACTTTAGAAAACTCTATGTCAAAGAATATTGGAATAATATTTTGCAAAGCACAAGCTTTTATAACACTAATATGAACATTCCTTGGCATAAGAATATATTCACCAGGATTAGCCATAGCGATTATTCCTGATTGAATTAAACCCGAGGCTCCATTTACTCCAAAAAAACATCTTTGTGAATTGACTTTTTTTGAAATTGATATTTGCGCATCATGTATTAACCCACTATTAGATAACGGAGAACCTATCTCAGGAAGCTCTGGTAAATCCCATAAACCTGGTTGTTTTTTTAATAATCTAATCAAGCCTTTTGGTAAAGCTTTACCTCTATTATGGGCAGGAAAAAAAAGTGATTTTAAAAACTTTTTAGTTAGAAAAGAAGAAATACTCATAAAGTATTATTGGCACATATAGAATATATGGAGAAGAAATTCTTCTTTAATATTTTAAATGTAAATGGCAACTTCTTATTCAAAATATTCACCTAAAGGAGATATGATTTGGTTGATCCTAAGGCCATGGATATTATTACCAAGAGTTTTATATATATTTTTAACTTTAATTTTTCTTTTAGTAAGAATACTATTCCAAGGTAACAGTAATAGTAAAAGTGTACAAAAAAATCTTTCAAAATACCTTTTTGATGTGATTACCGATTTGGGCCCATGTTTTATTAAATTAGGACAAGCACTTTCAACTAGACCTGATCTTGTAAGGCAAGATTGGCTAACAGAACTTACAAATCTACAGGATAATCTCCCACCTTTTGAGCATAAAATTGCTTTAAAAATAATTGAAGATGAGCTAGGTCTTCCTGCTAATGAATTATTTGATGATTTTCCAGATGAACCTATTGCCTCAGCAAGCTTAGGAATAGTTTATAAAGCAAAAACAAAAGATAATAATCTTTGTGCTGTAAAAGTACAGAGACCAAATTTATATTTTCTTATTAGAAGAGATATTGTAATTTTAAAAATTTTAGCAATTTCTTTTGGATCATTTTTACCACTTAATATAGGTGTTGGTATTGGAGAAATAATAGATGAATTTGGTAAAGCCCTTTTTAATGAAATTGATTATGAGCAAGAAGGGAAAAATGCATTAAAGTTTGCTGATTTTTTTAGGTCTAATCCTAATGTATTCATACCAAAAATAGAAAAAGATTTCTCCTCAAAAAGGGTTATTACAACATCTTGGATTGAAGGAGTTAAATTAAGGGACAGAGAAATTTTAAAGAAAAATAATTTGATACCTTCTTCTTATATTAGAACTTGCGTTATAAGTGGACTTCAGCAATTATTCGAATATGGCTATTTTCATGCAGATCCCCATCCTGGAAACATGTTTGCACTTAAAGGAGGAAGTTCAGATTATGGACACTTAGCTTACATAGATTTTGGGATGATGGATACTATTACAAATTCAGATAGGCTTACGCTTATTAAGGCAATTGTGCATTTAATAAATCAAGAATATTTACTTATGGCTAAAGATTTTCAAAAGTTAGGCTTTTTAACCAAAGAACAAGATCTTGAACAACTTGTAGAACCACTAAAAGAGGTCCTTGGTGGATCATTTGGGGCCGAGGTTGGGAATTTTAATTTAAAAAATGTAACTGATAAATTCTCAAAACTTATGTATTCTTATCCCTTTAGAGTTCCAAGTAGATTCGCATTAATAATAAGAGCTGTTGTAAGTCAAGAAGGCTTAGCTTTGAGACTTGATCCTGAATTTAAGATTTTAAATATTGCATATCCATATATTGCAAAAAAACTTTTAACAGATAATTCAGATGAAATTGTAAATATTCTTCTCGAAGTTGTATTTGATAAAGAAGGAAGGATTCAGATAGATAAGCTTGAAAGTTTATTAAATACCTTATTTAAAGATACCGAAAATATTAATGCAGATCTTATACCCGTGGCTAATGCTGGTTTGAAACTATTTGTAAGTAAAAAAGGAGCTGAAGTTAGAAAAAACCTTTTATTAAGCCTTGTTAAGGATGATAGATTAGAATTCAAAGATGCAGAAAAACTCTTAATTTTACTTAGAGATACTTTTAGTCCTTTAAAATTAGCCAAAAGTGCTGTTCAAAGTATTATATCTCCGGCTTAGTGTTTGGTTTTATATCAACTCATTAATTTATTATTTTTGATTTATGAATTGATTAAAATTGAATAAACCTTAGAAACATAAATTTAATAGTCAAAAAATAGAAAAAATCTAATGAAAATATTTAATATTAATTTTCAAAAAAATAAAAAAATAATATTAGAGGAAAATGATCATAGTAAAAAATATGATCCATATGGTGAAATTGGCAAGTTAGTAAAAGAAGCAAGGATTCAAAATAATCTTTCTATTAAAGAATTATCTAATATCTCTAAAATTCCACCATCTTCTTTAAATTCAATTGAGAATAATATTAAAGAATTTAGGCCCAGAGATCCTTTTCTAAGGTCAGTATTATTAAAGCTGGAAAAATGTTTATCTTTAAAAAATAATACCTTGGTAGGATTAAGAATTAAAGAAACAAATACTTTCGAAAAAAAAAATAAAAATTACATTTTAAGGAAGTTTGACTTTCTAAATTCATGGCAGGGAAGTGTTTTTTATTTTTTATTTTTAATTTTGATTTTATTTTTTCTTAATCGATACTTTATTTCAAATATTAATATTATTGAGATTCAAATTATTGAGGAAAAAGGAAAATAAAATATATATTGTGAACTAATTGCTTATTCTCCCATAATTATTTCCAAGTTTACTATATTTTTGTAAATTCATATCTATTTCGTCAAGAGTTTGATTTAACTTCCATCTCCAATTGTTAGTAATTGTTCCTGGAGTATTTAATCTACTTGAGTCATCCAAAGATAAGATATCTTGTATTGGAGAAATGAAAAGGTTTGCTTTTGTACTCATGCCAATTTCCATTAAATTCCAAGAGGGATTATTTGGATATTTATAGTTATCTTTAATATGGTTTTGAATATTATTATCTAAAGAGTCCCACCACGAAGTGGTAGTAGCGTTATCATGTGTTCCTGTATAAACAACCCAGTTCTCTTTTTCGATATTTTTAGGTAGATAAGGGTTATTTTCATTACCGTCAAATGCGAATTGCAAAATCTTCATACCAGGTAATTCATAATTATCTCTTAAAAGTTCTACGTCTTGAGTTATTACTCCTAAATCCTCAGCAATGATAGGTAGATAATCAGATTTTAAATCTTTTTTTAAAATATTTAATAGCTCTTTACCAGGGGAATTAATCCAAGTCCCATTAATGGCATTTTTGGCATTACCATCAACTCTCCAATATCCAGCCAACGCTCTAAAATGATCAAGTCTTAAAATGTCAACAAGTTCAAATTGTCTTTTAAATCTTTTTCTCCACCACTTAAAAGCTGTTCTTTTGTGCTTAGCCCAATAGTAAGTGGGTGTACCCCAAAGTTGTCCCGTAGATGAAAAATAATCAGGAGGAACTCCACTTTGAAAAAGTAAATCTCCATTTTGAGATATTGAAAATAGTGATTTATTACTCCATACATCTGCACTGTCTCTTGAAACATAAAAAGGTAAATCACCTATAAGTGTAATTCCGTTAGTTTTGGCAAAGATTTTGATTTCCTTCCACTGTTTGTCAAGATGCCATTGAATTAATTTTGTTTTAAGTATTTCTTTTTTTTTGTCCTTTATCCATTTGTTTATAAATTCATTTTTCTTTTGTTTAAATTCTAATGGCCACTCCCACCAAGGCAACATATTGAATTCTTCTCTAATGACCATAAATATTGAATAATCTTCAACCCAATTATTTTTTTTATTCCATAAATAAAAATCATTTTTCCTTTCTTCAGATTGAGATTCCCAATCGAATAAAAGATATCCCCCTAATTTTTTCGATAAATTATTTGCAAAATCAAAATCAAAATGATCGTCGTGCTTATTAATTGATTGTAAATCCTTCTTATCAATGGAAATGATAAAGTTTTTATCAAGTAATTTGTTGATATCAAGAAACCAAGGATTTAACGCAAAACTGGATGGAGAACTATATGGCGATCCAGTTGAATCTGTTGGAGTAAGAGGTAAGAATTGCCAGTGATTAATCTTATGCTTACAAAGCTTCTTAATCCAGTCTTTAGTTCCTTCTCCAAAGGTCCCGCAGTAACTACCTCCAGGGAGGCATGAAGGATGAAAAAGTATACCTAACGATTTTTTTTGAAGAACTGATTTTAAACTCATCAATATAAATTAAATTTTTATTTTTTGTAATTTCTTTATCAATTATTATCTAAGATTAACAATAATTAAATATATATCATTTGACAAATAATTTTAGATGTTTCAAATATTTGCCTATAAATTTTAAAATTTATATATTTCTTAATATCTTTTATTCAAACTTAGGACTTATGACTTTGAAAAAGAAATAGGTTAATTAATTTTTGCGAAATTGATATTAGGTACTACGATATTAATGTATTTTTAAAAGCTAATTTCGTGACTAGTTCTATCACGGCAGTAGAGAATGAAGAACCAACTTTTAATCTAACTAATAGTCGACTTAGGTTAGTGAGTGGAACCTCTAATCCAAAATTAGCTGAAGAAATCGCATCGTATTTAGGGATTGAAAATGTCCCCTTAGTCTCTAAAAGATTTGCTGATGGGGAACTTTATGTTCAGATACAACAATCTATAAGAGGTTGTGATGTATTTCTTATTCAACCTACATGCGCTCCTGTGAACGATAGTTTAATGGAGCTTATGATAATGGTTGATGCTTGTAAAAGAGCCTCAGCTAGACAAATTACAGCCGTTATTCCATATTTTGGATATGCAAGGGCGGACAGGAAAACTTCAGGAAGAGAGTCAATTACAGCAAAGCTTACCGCAAATTTGCTTGAAAAATCAGGTGTAGATAGAGTTCTTGCTATGGATTTACATTCAGCCCAAATACAAGGATATTTTGATATCCCTTGCGATCATATATATGGATCTCCTGTCTTAATTGATTATCTTGAATCATTAAAGTTGGAAGAAGTTGTAGTTGTTTCTCCAGATGTAGGTGGAGTAGCTAGAGCTAGAGCATTTGCAAAATTAATGAATGATGCTCCATTAGCGATTATTGACAAGAGAAGATCCGCTCATAATATCGCAGAGAGTTTGACCGTTATTGGAGAAGTTAAGGGGAAAACAGCTATTCTCATAGATGACATGATTGATACTGGGGGCACTATTTGTTCAGGTGCAAATTTATTAAAAAAAGAAGGTGCAAAGAGAATTTTCGCATGTGCTTCTCATGCAGTTTTCTCTCCACCTTCTTATGAAAGATTAAGTTCAAAAGATTTATTTGAACAAGTTATAGTTACTAATAGTATTCCAGTCATTGATAATGATGACTTCACTCAGTTAAAAGTACTTTCTGTCGCAAATATGTTAGGAGAGGCTATATGGAGAATTCATGAAGAAAGTTCGGTTAGCTCAATGTTTAGATAATAAATTTATTTTTTATTTTCTTTTATTATTTTGCTAACTTTTTTAGTCACTTCTTCTGGGACGCTATCAGGACAATATTGTATTGCTGTGGTAACTATTTGAAATTCTGCACCTGCAAATAATTTTTCTCTTTCTAATTTCTTATCCCCTAATTCTTTAATTTCACCTCCATGTTTACCCTCAACTACCTGTACATATGTGGCAGTAGCAACTCCTAGAGCTTTTGGAAATTCTATACCAGCTTTTGATGCTATACAAAGATATGAAGCCCCCATCCCTTTGTATAAATATAAATCTTGTTCGGTAGCCGCTTGTAATTTTTTGTCTGCCTTTATTTCTTTATTTAATAATGTTATGTCAAAAAAAGTTAAATATAAAAATATAGGAAGACTTAAAATTTTAAAAACTTTTTTTTGATACAAATTTATAAACATTAATTAATTTTTTTTATTTACTTTTTAAAGATAACATTTTTTATTTTTAAACTAAATTAGCAGGTGGAATTTATGTAATAATTTTTATTTCATGATGATTTTCTACAATTTTAAGTTTATCTTTATTCCATGAATATATAACTCTATATCTATAATTATCTCCGTCAATAAGTCTTGTATGCTCAAGGATATACCAGTCTTCATAGGAAGATTCGAAAATCATCTCATGTTCATCAACTTGTTTAATATTGGATATTCCGTCAATATCACTTAAATAAAAATTTTCTCTTATTAATTGGTGATCCTTTATAAAGGCTTGCATTTCGCCTTTTTCTTTGTATTTGGGATGTTCATCAAAAAAACTATATTTCTTTTCTGGATACCAAGTAAATTTATAATGAGATTCCCATTCTTTTTTATTTTTAAGAGACTCAATATTTATGTACATGCAAAGATTATAAGTTTTACTTTCTTCTTCTAGAAAATATGTTCTATTGGATTTCCAAAGGCCAATATTACGAGAGAACCATCTTTTTAAATTACTATCGATGCTAACTTCAGGCGAATTATATTCCCCGTAATTAAAGTTATTTATTTGATTATTAACAACCATTTATAAATATCATCTATTTATTTGATAGCTTAACTGTAAAATAAATATAAATACCTTAATGTGTTTATAAGCAAAAACAGCTTATCAAAACTTCTGGGCCAATGATTTGAATGAAAAAAAAGAATTAAAACTAATTTTAGTAGCTGCTAGAAATCATCTTTCTAGAAGTGATCTTATATCTTTATTATCATATTTGGAATCTGATGACTGTGAGTTTGAGATTTCTCTTCAGATTTCTGAACCAACCGAACAACCTGAACTACTTGAGTTGCATAGGCTAGTTGCTATCCCAGCTCTTATTAAAGTTTCACCAGCACCAAAACAAATATTTGCAGGAAGTAATATTTTTGATCAATTACAGACTTGGTTGCCTAGATGGAAACAGGAAGGGGTTACAAATAATTTAGGTATTAATCTTCAACCTTCAAAAATAGATTCAATTAGAACACAAAAAGAGTTTCTTCTTGAGGATGAATTATTGGTCCTTAGACAAGAAAATGAGACACTTACAAAAAGAATCGAATCACAAGAAAGACTACTAAGAATGGTTGCACATGAATTGAGAACGCCTCTAACGGCAGCAACCCTTGCTATTCAAAGTCAAAAACTAGGACAGATTGATATTAAAAAATTGCAAGACGTTATTAAGCGACGTTTAGAAGAAATTGAACTCTTATCTCAAGATCTTCTTGAGGTTGGAACAACTAAATGGGAAGCTCTTTTTAATCCTCAAAAAATTGATTTAGGAAACATAAGTGCTGAGGCAATTCTTGAATTAGAAAAGTTTTGGAGATTAAGGAAGATAGAAATTGATACTGATATACCTTCAGATCTCCCAAGCGTATATGCAGATCAAAGAAGAATGAGACAGGTATTTTTAAATTTAATTGAAAATGCTCTTAAATTTTCAGAAGATTCTGGAACAATAAAAATTACAATGATTCATAAAACAAATCAATGGGTAGAAATAACGATTTGTGACAATGGTGCTGGAATTCCGGTAAGTGAACAAAAAAGAATATTTCTTGATAGAGTAAGGCTACCACAGACATCTGAAGGGACATCAGGATTTGGGATTGGCCTATCTGTTTGCAGAAGAATTGTTGAAGTACAGGGTGGAAGAATATGGGTTGTATCAGAAGTTGATGAAGGTTCATGCTTCCATTTTACTGTTCCAGTGTGGCAAGGCCAAAACAAAGATCAACAACACTTGACGAAAGGATAGCTTTACTCCTAATTTTTTATAAGCTATTAAGCTATTTTCTTGGCCCCATCGTCTAGAGGCCTAGGACACCTCCCTTTCACGGAGGCGACAGGGGTTCGAATCCCCTTGGGGCTATTAATTAATTTTTTAAAATTTTAATTAATTATTTTATTGAAGCTTTTGCTTGCTTATCTACTGCAATCAAATTTTCAGAAAGGTCTTTTTTTAACCTTTTTTCTATCATTCCAATTGGCATCCATTGACAACCCTGAACAGTAAGATCGTAAATTAATGAGTTTTTTTTAGTCTCTTTTAATGTTTGAATTTTCCAGCTCCCTTCAAATCTTCTGAAATCTCCTTTTATTAAGCTAAATTTTAATAAACCAAGTTCTTTTTCTTCAAATAAATCAATAGTAACTTCTGCTGAAAACTTCATTCCAAGGAAATCTTGAGCGCCAACTTGTTTTAAATGAACATTATTATTATTTTTGTAAATTTTTCTACTAGATAACAAATTTGGTATATAGAGATTTAGGCGGTCATAATCAGTTAGAACATTCCATAGAGAGTCGAAAGTCGCAGAAGTAGTTAACTGAGCGGCAAGCCTTCTTGTTCCTCCAGAAAGCTTTTCCATGGTCTGCTCAATTGTTCTGTAATCATTATTTTGAGAATGAGTTACTGATCTCTGAGAATTATTCATAGAAGAATTTTCTATCAAATAAAAATTATTCCTGTGTAACTATACCGATAAAACAATTAAAAAAAGAAAAAAAAACAAATTTATATGTATATATTCCGATCTCAAAACGTAACCATTTATATAAAACAAGTACAAATTAGGATACAAATTGATAATCTTTATAGTAAATAAATTTATAAGATGGTTTACTCCCAAGCAAAAGTAATCGCAGGTGGATTAGCTCATATCCCAATCGTGATAGGCCTTTTTTATTTTATTATGACTTTTTTTAATAAAAGAGCCATTGATTATGCTGAAGCTAATAAATCTAAGAAAGTAGAAAAGAAGTTAGTAGAAACTAAAGTTGAGGTCAAAGAGTCTTCTTCTGTAAGTTCAGAAACAAAAACAGAAGCCCCATCAAAAGTAGAAAATACTAGTATTGATAAAAAACCTATGAAGAAAAAACATGCTGATGTCCCTGTAAATATATATAGACCAAAAACACCATTTGAAGGAACAGTTACTGGTAATTATAGTCTCCTAAAAGAAGGTGCTATTGGAAGAGTAAATCACATAACATTTGACCTGAAAGAAAGTGATCCTTTTTTAAATTATGTTGAAGGACAAAGTATTGGTATTATGGCCGCAGGTGAAGATGCTAATGGTAAACCACATAAGCTAAGACTTTATTCAATAGCAAGCACTAGACATGGGGATGATTTCGAGGGTAATACAGTTTCTCTATGTGTTAGACAATTACAGTATGAAAAAGATGGTGAAACAATTAATGGTGTTTGTTCTAGCTACTTATGTGATATTAAACCAGGGGATAAAGTTAAGATTACAGGACCTGTAGGTAAAGAAATGCTTCTTCCTGATGAAGAAGACGCAAACATAGTAATGTTGGCTACTGGTACGGGTATAGCTCCTATGAGGGCTTATCTAAGGAGAATGTTTGAAGCTACTGAAAAGGAAAAAAATAAATGGAATTTCAAAGGTAAAGCATGGTTGTTTATGGGTGCCCCTAAATCAGCTAACTTGTTATATGAGGAAGATTTACAGAGATATCTTGAAAACTATCCAGATAACTTTAAATATACTAAAGCTATTAGTCGTGAACAACAAAATACAAAAGGCGGAAGAATGTATATTCAAGATAGAGTTTTAGAATCTGCAAATGAAATTTTCAATATGATTGAAGATGAAAAAACTCATATTTATCTTTGTGGTTTAAAAGGAATGGAACCTGGTATAGATGAAGCTATGACAAAAGCAGCACAGGAAAAAGGATTGAATTGGTCAGAGTTAAGACCACAACTAAAAAAAGCTGGTAGGTGGCACGTAGAAACTTATTAGATTTCCTTTTAAATTTTCTTTAAATAACATAAAGACTTTTTTGGTTTAGACACAAAATGTAGCTAATTAACCCAAAAAAGACGATTTTATCTATATAAGACTTATAAAAAGATATGTCCTCAACCTTAAGTAATCCTCTTAGATTAGGTTTGCGACAAGAAAGAGTGATACCTCCACAATGCCTAATAATATTTGGAGCTAGTGGAGATCTTACTCATAGGAAACTTATTCCTGCCTTGTTTGAACTCTATTTACAAAGAAGGATCCCTAGTGAATTCGCTATAGTTGGATGTGCAAGAAGGCCCTGGAGTAATCAAGATTTTAAGGAAAAAATGAAAGCTAAGTTAGCTGATCAAATATCTGAAAATGAAAAGGAATGGGAACAGTTTTCAAATTATCTATTTTATGAACCTGTTGATTTGCAGCAAAGCGATCATGTTGTAAGACTTTCTAAAAGATTAAATGAAATTGATAAATTACAGGCTACACATGGAAATAAAACCTTTTACTTATCAGTATCTCCAAACTTCTATGGAAGTGGATGTAAGGCTCTAAAGGCTGCTGGATTACTAGATGATCCTAAGAAAAGTCGAATCGTGATTGAAAAACCTTTTGGAAGAGATTATTCAAGTGCGAAGAAATTAAATAAGATCGTTCAAAGTTGTGCAGATGAAAGTCAGATATATCGAATAGATCATTACTTGGGGAAAGAGACTGTTCAAAACATTCTGGTTATGAGGTTTGCTAATACTATTTTTGAACCTATATGGAATAGGAATTATATTTCAAGTGTTCAAATAACATCATCGGAAACAGTTGGGGTTGAAGATAGAGCTGGTTATTATGAAAGTTCTGGGGCTTTAAGAGATATGCTCCAAAATCATTTAACTCAAATGCTTGCTGTTACTGCAATGGAGCCTCCTGGTAAATTCGAACCTGAGGCAATAAGAAATGAAAAAGCAAAAGTTCTTCAAGCTTCAAAACTTGCCGATGAGAATGAACCTTGGAATTGCTGTATTAGAGGACAGTATGCAAAAGGAGGGAATAGTCTAAAAAGACTTAAAGGTTACAGAGATGAAGATGGAGTAAATTTGAACAGTACAACAGAAACTTATATTGCTACAAAAGTATTTATTGATAATTGGCGATGGCAAGGAGTTCCTTTCTACTTAAGAACTGGCAAAAGACTACCTAAAAGACTTGGGGAAATTGTATTAACATTTAAAGATGTCCCAGTACATTTATTTGAATCAACAATAATTAATCCTGCTCCAAATCAGCTTATTCTTAGGATTCAACCTAATGAAGGAGCTACTTTTAAATTTGAAGTCAAATCACCTGGTTCTGGAATGAAATCAAGACCTGTTGAGATGGAATTTTCTTACGATGAATCTTTTGGAGAACCTTCTGATGAAGGTTACGTCAGATTGTTGGCTGATGCCATGCTTTCTGATCCTACCTTGTTTACAAGAAGTGATGAGGTTGAAGCTGCTTGGAAACTTTATACACCATTAATAGAATTAATGGAAGACGCTCCTTGGAAATTACCTATTCACAAATACGAATCAATGACTTGGGGACCTCCTGAATCAGATCAATTACTTTCCAAAGACAATATTTTCTGGCGCAGACCCTAATTTTATAATGAAACCTCAATTAACACTTCAAACCCCATTAGAACTACCTCATCAAGAAATATCTAATTATTTAAATCAATTATGGATTTCTGAGGATGAAGATAGCTCTGGAGCAAATACTTTTACTTTGATGGTTTGGCAGCCTGCATGGCTTGAACAATGTTTAGTTAAATCAGGATTAATAAGTGGACCAATTACAGGAACATTAAGTCCAGAGATAATAAAAATTGCTAAAAAATTAATTATAGATAAAGGATTATCACATACTACTTCCATATATAGTGAAGAGTTATTGAATTTATTGAAGGAGAATTTATCAAATAATGATTTTGAAGACTTTAGAGGGCAATTCTTTGAATCTTCAATAAGCACTTTAAATCCTAGAAGATTAATTACCTTAGCTCCAACTTTAAATAAAGAATCTGAGATAAAAACTTTTGTATCTGCCTATTGCCCACTTAGTGAAAATACTATAACTCAACCTATATGTGGTGATTTAGTTGTCATAAGGGGTGACTCTAATTCTATTAAAAAGAAAGGATTAGGAATTATTGATGACTTATCTATAAAAGATTTACCTACATGGTTATGGTGGAATGGCAACCTTGATGAATCACAAGAAATTTTTAATTATTTTACCGATCAGGGTATTAGGTTAATTATTGATACTGCAAATGGGTCGCCCAATAGATGCTTGAAAATCCTTTATCAATCAATAAAATCAAATAAGGCAATTAATGATTTAAATTGGGTGAGACTTAAAAGTTGGCGTGAATCATTAGCAATGATTTTTGATCCCCCATCTAGGAGACCCATATTAGATCATATCTCAGATATAGACATAGATATAGCAGAAGGTAATTTTCTCCAGGCTTTACTTTTAATTTCGTGGATTAGTGACAAACTAAAATGGGTATTTTCAAAAATAGATAAACATGGAGAATTAATAAAAATAGAATTCAAGAGAAATAATGGCGAGAAAATATCGACATGTATAAACCCTGTACCTTTGGGAAATCCAAGTATTCATTCAGGCCAAGTTATTGGATTAAGGTTGATTTCCAAAATTAGTGAGGTTCGTAAAAACAATACTTGTGTAATTCTTGGCTGTGAATCTGTTGAATGTATGAGACTTGAAGCAGGAGGTATGGCTGATATGCAATTAATAGAGCAAGTCGTTCCTAACGCTTTTTCCTCCTCAGAATCTGATGTAAGTAAGTTGTTGGGAAGTAGTAGAGGAAGTACTAGCCCACTTTTTGAAAATGCTATCAAGGTCGCAGTTCAAATATTTAATGGTTTTAAAAAATAAAATTAATTAAATGTCTTGTGTAATATCTTCTCCTTCAACTGATAGTGGGAAAACTACGTTAGCTCTGTTGATTTCTTGTTGGGCTTTTTCAAAAGGGATAAAAATACAAACTTTCAAAGTTGGACCAGATTATCTTGATCAACAACAACTTAGTTCAATTGGCCAACCTATTTGTCGAAATTTAGATATTTTTTTAAGTGGTGAAGAATGGGTTCAAAAAAATTTTTTAAAGCATTCTTTGAAATATCAATTCTCATTGATAGAAGGAGCTATGGGTCTTTTTGATGGATTAGGTGCAACTTCTTATTCAAGTACTGCAAATGTTGCCAAACTTCTTGATACTCCAATAATTTTTATTGTTAATGCTAAAGGTCAAGTAACCTCTCTTCTCCCAACAGTTAGAGGTTTTAGAGATTTTGATAATGAATTATCAATAAAAGGAATTATATTTAACAATGTCAATTCAGATAGACATAAAAGATTAATTAGAGAAGTTTTTAAAAATGATGATATCGAAATCCTTGGTTTTTTACCCTCTGATTCAAAAATAACTGTAAATAAAGCTAATTTAGGTTTAATTTCTCCATTTGATAGTGATAGAAAAATTGATGTTGATTATTTTGCAAGTTTTGCTGAGAAAAATCTTGATCTTGTTTCTCTAAGTAAATTCCTGAAATCTCCTCCAAAAAAAAATATATTAAATACCACTAGTAGTAAAAATTTTAAAATAGATAAAAAGAAACCTATCGCAATTGCAGAAGATAAAATCTTTCATTTCCAATACCCTGAAACGAAAGAGTTTCTTGATGAAATAGGAATTCCTCTAATTTCATGGAGCATTTTTAATAATGAAGAAATTCCAAATGAGGCTTCATCTTTAATTATTCCAGGAGGGTTTCCTGAAAAATATGCTTGTCATATAAGTAATTCAGATAAAAGCTTAAATTCATTAAGGGAATTCCGTAAAAAAGGATTTATTTATGCTGAGTGTGGTGGGATGATGATCTTAGGAGACTTAATAAAAGATGAAAATGGTAACAACCATAAAATGAGCGGAATATTACCTTTTAAATCAAAAAAAAGTAATTTGACTGTAGGTTATCGATATATAAAGGGTTTAAAAAATACTCCAATAATTAAACAAAATCAATCAATGAGAGGACATGAATTTCATTATTGGGAAGTTGAAAGTTCTTCATCAGAATTTGATTTAAAAAAAAATGAGTATCAGAACCAACTATCTTCTCCATGGGAAATTAAATCGTGGGAGACTTCATTTAAAAATGAAGGTTGGTCAGATAAAAAATTACATGCAAGTTGGATTCATTTACATTTACCAAGTTGTACAGAAGCTGCAAAGAACTTCGTAGATGCTACACAAGTTAATTATTCTCAAGATTCTTAATTTATTATCAAATTAAATATGTTGAGAGGAGAACCTATAAAAACAATTCCTGGTAATGTAATTAGAGGGCCTAAAAGGCTTCCTACAATAACCTCAAATTTTGTATGACCTAGAGTTTCTTTTAAAGCTAATTGAGACTCAGGATCTAATCTCTTTGCTAGTTTATTAATTTCTGCAGCCTGAATTCCAGATGATTTCCTAACACCACTGGCGTCGTACATAACAATTAGTGAAAGTGCAATCGCTAATGCAAATATTGGGTTATCAAAGCCTAATTGAAAACCTATTCCTGATGTAGTACCAGTTATTAAAGCAGAATGACTTGAGGGCATCCCTCCTGTTTCAAACATAATTCCAAATCTAATCTTTCCTGTTGAAAAGAAATTAAATATAATTTTAAAAAATTGAGCTATTAAACAAGATAATAAACCCCAGAAAAGAACTGAATTATCGAAGAAAGCTGAAAATTCTGACATAAGTTAAATACTCTTTACCTATCTCTATTTGTAATGAAATCAGCTAAGGAGATTAAATATTTTGCATTTAAACCCCAAGGCTCAATTGCTTTCTTAGCTTTGTCCACTAAATCGAAAGCTCTTTTCTTTGATTCTTCCATTCCAAGTAATTTGGGATAGGTAGTTTTATCTGCTAAAAGATCTTTACCTGCTGTTTTGCCAAGTTTCTCACTGCTTGAAGTTAAATCAAGGATATCATCTATTATTTGGAATGCTAAACCAATTCCCTCTGCATATGTAGTTAGGGCCTTTAATAATTCTTCATTAGCACCGGCAATCATTGCCCCGGTTCTTACGCAAGCTTTTAATAATGCACCGGTCTTATGAAGATGAATATACTCAAGGGTTTCGAGGTCAACCTCTTTCCCTTCACATTCTAAATCAACAACTTGACCCCCAACTAGTCCGGGTGCTCCTGCTACTAGTGAAAGTTCCCCAACTACATTTAATAATCTATATGGATCAACGCCGGGACTTCTTAATGAGACCATTTCGAAGGCTCTCGTTAGTAGTGCATCACCAGCCAGAATAGCTAACGCATCTCCATAAACTTTATGATTAGTAGGTCTTCCTCTCCTTAAGTCGTCATTGTCCATCGCAGGTAAATCATCATGAATTAATGACATGGTATGAATCATTTCTATGGCAACTGCTGTAGGGACAGCTAGAGAGGGCTCACCTCCTGCTAGAGAACAAGATGCTAGACATAAAATAGGACGTATCCTTTTACCTCCAGCTAGGAGAGAATATCTCATTGATTCCCTAAGTATTTCTGGATTCTCTGGGCCTAATGAGAAATTAAGAGCTTCTTCGACAACCTTTTTTGTATCTTTTAGATATTTTTCAAAATCTGAAATATTATCTATAACTTCTTTCATTTTTTACGTTGAGGAATGTTTTTCTGCATCGTTGGCTTTATGGCTGCAGGTCATTAAGAGTTGATGATAAACCAAATTGTTTTTGCCAGCTGGAAATAGTATTCACTAGTAACATTGTTACTGTCATTGGTCCAACCCCCCCAGGGACGGGAGTGTATGCAAATACTTTGGGAATGACATCTTCTAATAATACATCTCCGCATAATCTGGTTTTGCTTTTATCGGAACTTTTTAATCTATGAATACCAACATCAATAATTACAGCACCTTCTTTAACAAAACTCGAGTCTATGAGGTTAGGTTTTCCTGCCGCAGCAATTAATATATCCGCTTCTTTGCATATTTTATTTAAATTTATAGTTTTTGAATGAGTCATTGTTACCGTCGCATTAAGATTCAGCAACATAAGAGATAGGGGTTTTCCAACCAACAAACTTCTTCCAATAACAACAACTTTCTTTCCTTCAATTTCAATATTTTGGGATCTTATTAAATTAATAATTCCAGCTGGTGTGCAGGATCTCATGGCAGGTTCATTTTTTACTAACTTCCCAATATTTTGCTCATTTAATCCATCTACATCTTTTCCTGGATTAATGTAACTTATCAATCTTTGCTCATCAAATTTCTTTGCGATGGGCAGTTGTAATAACATTCCATCAATATCATTATCAAGGTTTAATTTATTTAATAATTGTTCAACTTCTTTTTGATCTACTGTATCTTTTAGATGAAAAATATAACTCTTTATTCCAACTCTTGAACAAGCTTTTTCTTTATTCCCTACATAAACTCCGCTTGCGGGATCTTCTCCAATCCTTATTACAGCCAAACCAGGATTTCTTTTTGCAATTGTTTTATTAATTTGAATATAGTTTTTTAATCTTTCTTCGATTTCTAAAGATAATTTTTTACCATCAAGTTTTAATGACATTTAGAAAAACTTCTCCTTTTTACTTCTAGCATGCCTATAATTTTAAATTAATCAATTATCTTTAATTGTATTCTGTGGAAACTACTACAAGAATTATAAAAAAATTAAATAACTTATGGAAAAGAAGTCAATTTCCTGCGCAGAATCCTATTCAAATTTCAACAATAGATAAATTAATTATCTTCCTAATATGTATTGTTATATCCATAATATCTTCTTATGAAATTCTTCTTGTTCCAACGTTAGAAGTTGCAGATGTTTTTTCTTGGGGCTTGAATTTTGCTGAAGTCTTATTCACGTGCGGATTTTTAATACTAGTTTCTAGAAAAGAAAATCCAAACATTAATTCAAGACAAATCTTGTTAATTATTTCAATGCTGTTAATCGTTCAGATGATAAAAAATATATTTGGATCAGGATTATGTCCTTTGTCGATAATTGTACCTCCTGCTTTAATTATTTCTCAAGGTATGGGGACTATAACCGCTTTAGCTTGGGTCTCAATAGCAAGCCTAAGTTGGCCAGATTCTCTGACAAATATTAATAGTAATCTTCTACTCATAACATTGATTTGCGCATGTGTCGTTTCAGTTCTTGGAGGAAGAATTAGAAGTCGAGCTCAGTTACTACAACTTTCAATATTTGTTCCAATTGGGGCATTGATTTCTCAATGGTTACTAATTGGAAATGAGGAATATTCCTTGGTGGATAACCAAGAAATTTTTACTTCAAATGGCAAAATATTTTCTGATTCTTTGTTATTAGCAATAATAATGCTCATAACAATATTATTTATCCCCATTTTTGAGTCAATATTTGGATTGTTAACAAAGGCAAGATTATTGGAATTGGCTGATAAAGAAAAACCTCTTATTAGAAGACTCTCTATTGAAGCCCCAGGAACTTTTGAACATACTTTGTTGATATGTGGACTGGCTGAAGAGGCGACAAGAATGATTGGAGGTGATATTGATCTTATCAAAACAGGTTCTCTATATCATGATGTTGGTAAATTACATGCTCCAAATTGGTTTATTGAGAATCAAGATGGGGGGGTGAATCCCCATGATGAAATAGATGATCCTTTAAAAAGCGCAGAGGTTTTACAAGCCCACGTAGATGAAGGGCTGAAATTTGCAAGAAAAAATAGATTACCAAAACCAATAGCTAATTTCATTCCAGAACATCAAGGAACTCTTAAAATGGGTTATTTTCTTAATAAAGCTGAAGAGAAAAAATTAAATTTTATTGAGAGTGATTTCAGATATAAAGGTCCTATCCCTCAATCTAAAGAAACAGCTATCTTGATGCTTGCCGATGGATGTGAAGCGGCATTAAGAGCAATGGATATTAATGCTTCTGATTTTGAAGCACTAGAAACCATATCCAAAATATTTTATTCAAGGCAAGTTGATGGTCAGTTAAATGATAGTAATCTTTCCAAGGGAGAAATCTTTCTAATAAAAAAATCTTTTTTAAATGTTTGGAAAAGAATTAGACATAGACGAATTCAATATCCAACAACAAAAAATAACACTTTTTCTTAATTTAATATTCTTATAATCTAATACTTCTTCGATGTTTCGGATTACACCAATATATTAAAGCAAGGATACTAAGTAATGCAGATAAAAGTGTAAAACTTCCAATTCCAAAAATATCTTTAAGGGCGACTAATCAAAAAATAGAATATGGAGCTGTTCCAGAAATTATCATTGAAAGAGATAACAGAGTTAAGGTGATACCCCATTTCTTCTCCGATAAAAGAGCAGAAGAAGAGACTATTCCAACTATTGCTGCAGGCCAACCAAGGCTTATAGCTAGAGTAATATTAGCCATTTTTAATGCTGACCCATAACTTACTATGAAAGCGATTATGGGTAAAGCAATTATATTACTTATCAAACTAATCCATGTAAGAGTCCAATATCCTAATACCCTTTCTCTCATTACTTTATTTGATTAAATATAAAATTAAAACTTTAATCTACATTATTAAGTTACTATTTTTGACTGAACTTAATAATCCAAAAATTAAATTATTTTTTGGGGTTTGATGATATCTTATTTTTAGGATTTTCTAAATTATCAAATTGTGGGTGAATAGAGTTTTTCTTCTCTGAAAATATAAGCCTGTTTAAAGCATTTACAAAAGCATTCGCAGCAGCAACAACTACGTCTGTATCGGCAGAATGTCCTGAATATATATTATTCTTATTCCGAATTCTTATAGTAACTTCACCTAATGCATCTATTCCTTCCGTTACAGATTTTACTGAAAACTCTATTAATTCATTTGGAACTTTAGCTAATGCATTTAGTGCTTCGCAAACTGCATCTACAGGTCCAGTACCTATTGCGACAGCAGTATCTTCAGTATGATCTTCTGTATTTATAAGAGTTACTGTCGCGGTAGGCTTGGATGTACTGCCGCAACTAACTTGAACATGACTTAGTTGAAATTTAGATTCCGGAAGTTGAACCTGTTCACTAACAATAGCTTCTAAATCTCTATCAGTAATTTCTCGTTTTCTATCAGCTAGATCTTTGAAACGAGCAAAAGCATCATTTAAGTCTTCTCTACTTAAATCGTATCCCATCTCTTCCAATCTTGCTCTTACAGCACTTCTTCCGCTAAGTTTCCCTAATGAAATTTTATTATCATTCAAACCAACAGTTTTTGCATCAATTATTTCATATGTGAGTCTATTTTTTAGTACACCATCCTGATGGATTCCTGATTCATGAGCAAAAGCATTTGCCCCAACAATTGCCTTATTAGGCTGAACATTCATTCCAGTTAAATTAGATACTAATCGCGAAGTTTTAGTGATTTCTTCTGTTCTTATTGCTGTTAATGGAGTAGGTGAATCTGAACTTCTTCCAAAGAAACTATTAAAAAAACTTTTCCTCACATGTAATGCCATTACTAATTCTTCTAGGGAGGCATTCCCTGCTCTTTCACCTATGCCGTTTATTGTGCACTCTAATTGCCTCGCACCGTTTTTGGTTGCTTCAAGAAAATTAGCAACAGCCAAACCTAAATCATTATGACCATGAACCGAAATAATAGCTTCATCAATGTTTGGAACATTTTTATTAATATCAAAAATAAGCTTCCCAAATTCACTTGGAGTTGTGAAACCCACTGTATCTGGAATATTAATAGTTGTAGCTCCTGATTTTATTGCCAGTTGAATTACTTCATAAAGAAATTCAGGATCGCTTCTTGAGGCATCTTCACAAGAGAATTCAATATCATCAACTAATGATTTAGCATAACTAACCATTTCTGGAACTATACAAAGAACATCTTTCCTCGTTTTTCTAAGTTTATGTTTTAGGTGGATATCGCTAGTAGCGATAAAAGTATGAATCCTTTTTTTAGGAGCTGGACTTATAGCTTCATAACAAGCTTTTATATCTTTTATGGAGGCCCTAGCTAAACCACAAATTATTGGACCATTTTCTCCTCCAATTACTTCCGCAATTTTATTTACTGCTTTAAAATCTCCACGACTGGCATATGGAAATCCTGCTTCAATAACATCTACTCCTAATCTTGCAAGTTGATGAGCAATTGCAAGCTTCTCCTCAAGATTTAAACTCGCACCAGGAGATTGCTCACCATCTCTCAGTGTTGTATCAAAGATCATTATTCTGCCTGGATCTTTGGCCATTAGTTAAATACAATTAACTCTATATTAATCTATTAAAAAAAAATTACTAGATACGGATAAATTAACTGATTCTTTAGGTATTAATAATTAATACTTTTAGGTTAAATTATTATAAATAAAAAGTATTTATATTTATTAAATAAAGTATTCTTTATAAAAAATAAATATTTGCCTAAAGGTAAATTTTGATATTTTAACCACACTTTAATCTTAACGTTTAAAAAACTATGAATGGGCCTATCCCTAATAAAAATTACTTAGGTAGATTGGCAATAGTTCTTCATGCTCATCTTCCATATGTGAGAAAAAATGAAAAAAATTCCTTAGAAGAAGATTGGTTATTCCAAGCAATACTGGAATGCTACATTCCATTACTTCAAGTAATGGAATCAAGCAAAAATCAAGATATTAGTAATACAAAATTAACCCTCAGTTTATCTCCAACTTTATTATCTCTTCTTCAAAATAAACAAATTCAAAAGAAATACTCATCTTGGATTAAAACAAGAATAGAATTTTTGAGTGATTTACCTAAAAAAGAACAAGCTGCTACTGAATTTCTTCTAAGAAATATTAAAATTAATTATTCATATTGGGTAAAATGTTCTGGAGATTTAATAAAAAGATTTCAAAATTTAAATTTGACTGGAAATTTAGATATTCTTACTTGTGCTGCAACACATGGATATTTACCAATCCTTAGAGAAAACCCTGAAACAGTTTTAGGTCAAATAAATACTGCTATAAGAAGTCATGAAGTTATTTTTGGAACAAGACCCTTAGGTATTTGGTTGCCTGAGTGCGCATATTATGAAGATCTTGATGACATATTACTTAACTGCGGAATTAGGTATGCAGTTTTAGACGGTCATGGGATTTTGAATGGATCACCAAGGCCAAGGTATGGTGTATATGCACCTATTTGTTCAAAAAAAGGGGTGGCTTTTTTTGGGAGAGATAGTGAATCAACATTGCCAGTATGGTCCTCAAGAGAAGGATACCCAGGAAATTCAGTTTATAGAGAATTTCATAAAGACTTAGGATGGGAACTATCTTCCTCAGAACTACAAAAAAAAGGTATTCCAACAAGCAGGCCTTTAGGATTAAAATTTCATAGAATTACAAACAATAAATCTTCATTAGGCAAAAAAGAATTTTATATAGAAGATGATGCTATAAAAAAAGTTGAAGAACATGCTGAAAATTATCTTTTATCAAGATCTAAACAATTAAAAAAACTTTCTTTATCAGGATCATTTGAACCTTTGTTAATTGCTCCATTTGATGCTGAATTATTTGGACATTGGTGGTATGAGGGACCAAGATTTATTGAAAATATACTTAAAAAATCTACAAAATATTTCATTAAGCTTACAAATCTAAAGGAAATTCTCCAGCAAAATCCTAACCTTCAAATTTGTGATCCTTCTCCTTCAAGTTGGGGGAAGGGTGGATTTCATAATTATTGGCTTAATGATAAAAATGCATGGATAGTTCCAGAAATCACAAAAGCAGGGGCTGTTTTTGTTAAATTATCTAATAAGAAATTCAATGATGATTTTTCTATAAGATTATTAAAGCAAGCAGCAAGAGAGTTACTTCTTTCTGAATCGTCTGATTGGAGTTTCATTTTAAAGGCTGGAACAACAACCGAACTGGCTAAAGAAAGAATTGATAGACATCTTTTTAGATTCTGGAAATTAATTGAGATGTTAGAAAATAAATCTAATATTGATTATAAATTTCTCAAAAACATTGAAGAAGAAGATAAAATATTCCCTAATATAAGAATTAAAGATTGGCAATTATAAAATTCTCATGACTTATTCTACCCCTTTTGTCATAACATAAAACCAGTGCCATACTGCTATTAAGTCAATTTATGGCAATGGCAGAAACAACTGCAAAAACTTCTATAACAAATAGTGAAGTAACTCCAGTTGCTACTAAATTTGCTGTCTCATACATCCGAGTTAGCACTAAAGCTCAAACAACAGAAAACAAATCAGGAATAGAGCGACAGGAGCAACTTTATCTAAATTGGTTAGAAAGACATCCAGAATATAAAAATCTTGATGGTATTGAATTTAAGGATCTAGGAGTAAGTGGCAGAGGTAAAAATTTAAAACAAGGAGCTTTAGGCTTAATTCTTAAAAAGGCAGAAAGTGGAGAGTTGCCAGCTCATACTTGTTTGGTTGTTGAATCAATGTCAAGGCTTACTAGAGATGAACCTTATGACGGAATCGGTCTTATTAGAAGATTATGGGATTTAGACTTTACCATTGCTTTTACTCAAGGTAAATGGAGGGGAGATGTTTTAAATGGTAGAGAGTCAGGCATACATGGAAGAATTGAAAGTGCTTTAGAAGCTGCTTCTTTTGAATGGGTAGATAAATCTGAAAGAAAAAATGGTTATGAAGAAAAAATAGTTAAACAATTATCAGAGGGAGACTTTAGCTCTTTTAAACCTAGAAAAAAAGGCACTAAAGGTAATTTATATCCCTTTTGGATTTATATAGATGAAAGTACAGGTAAAGCAAAAGCTTTTGAAGAAGAGAAGAAATTAGTACAAAGAATTTTTAATATGTCTGAAACAATGGGGATATCGAAAACTGCAAAAATTTTAAAGAAGGAAGGTGTAAAAAGTCCTTTAAATGGAAAAAATAAATATTTGAGTAAAGATTCAATTTCGACGTGCATTCTTAAAAATAGAGCAGTTATAGGAGAAAAAACTAAGCGAGGAGTTGTTTGCTATCCATTCCCTGCAATTATTACTCCAGAACAATTTGAAAGAGTTCAAGGAGCAAAAGAAAATAGAAGATTAAATAGAACTTTTACATCTCCTACAGATAAAACAGTTAATTTATTTCAAGGAGTAATACGCTGCGGTCATTGTGGTGGTCGTATGGATGTTATTACAAGAAAAAGAATTGTTGGCACAAAAAA
>QCVU01000004.1 GCA_003210275.1 Prochlorococcus sp. AG-686-M10 | reverse complement strand
CTGCGAGTAGATTTTCATAAATATCATTAGGTAAAGAAAGTACAGCTAATAAAGGTACTGATAATAAAAAAAAAGGGTTTTATCCCTCTGAGTTTATATATTTTCCAAAAAGATATCGTTTCTTGGACCTAGTTAACGCCAGGCACTAGGTTGACTAGGGGGGGTCTCTAGGGGGATCTAGAATATATAAACACCTTATATAAGGTTCGAAGATATCCTTATATTTAGTCTCAGACTCGTTCCACTATCTATAATTAGTTAAGACTATAACTAGAATCTCAAGGAAATCTTATTTGAACAACCGAGTACTTTGGGAGCACTAGGTCGCAGGTTCGAATCCTGTCTCCCCGACCATTTAAAACCAATTCATAGAGAGAGTTTTCCCAAGCTCTCTTTTTTTATTGTCTGCAATCTCAAATGTGAAAGGGGAGCTAGTATCTTCGAAGATTCCAAAAAGGTGCTTAATTACTGAATCGGTGCAAGTAGTAAGAGTTTCCTTAAGGATTAAGTTGATAATTAGTTTTAATCGTTTTAATAATTAAATCTTGTGGTTCCTTCTTTGGGATGCAACTAATTATTCTATACTTTCCTCCTTTTTTATCAGTTTCTACAGCTGTAAATTCAACAGTTTTATCACGCTCATTATCTGAATCCTTTATCTCAACTTTAATAATTTCTTCATTTTCATTTTCGAGGATACGGGACTTTCCTCCACAAATTTTTAAAGCATTTTCTGAAGTTAAAGAAAAAAGAGAATCTTGATTAGTAGTTATAAAATCTTCATCATTACTGCATGATGATAGAAGAGATAATGTTAATCCTAAAAATAAAATTTTTTTCATCAAAAAAGAGGTGATTATACCTCTATGTTAGATCGACTTTCAATTACTAACTATCAGAGGTGCAAGTAGTAGGCGTTTTATCTTATGGATATTACTGTAAAAATTGATAAGATCTATTTATGAGAACAAAGATGTCCCCTAGAAGAGCTTGTCTTACAGCCGTAATTATGTCTGTAACTCCGACTCTTCTATTCGTTATTAATTCAGGAAGATTTTCTGCTTATGGAATTTTGATTGTATCCATACTCATTAATTGGCCGCTAATTAGATGGCTTGATGATCGCCAGTGGTATAGAGAGTGGAATAGGGTTCCCATGAAATTGAAAAGGAGTAAAGGGGGGGCGAAGCGTCTCGGGTTCTTTTTTGATAATAAAAAATAGTTTTATTAGTTAATTATTTTTTTAATTTTTTCTAAGTTCCATTTATCAAATATTAATTTCATTTCTCTTTCGTAGTTTCTTACTTTTTTTGCGAAAGGTAGTTGTTGAATAATTATCCCAAAGGGAAATCTAAAAAAAGAAGAAACATAAACAATATAAAACTCGACGAAAGATGGTTTTTTTGGAAGAGGTAAATTTTTTATATATGCCCAATCAATGCATGGTTTTAGTTGTTCATCACTAGCAGCAATATTTTTTCTACACATCCACCAAGAGAATAGATAAATGCCAATAAAAATCGGTAACGGAAGAAGTCGCAACATAAAATATCAATACTTAATAGCCATCTGCCAATAAGGATACACCTCATTAGATTTTTCTCTAATTAATTGTAATTTTCTAGAATTTAATTTAACTACTATTCCATCTGTTGGATAATTATTAAATAGTTTTTTATCAGCCCATTGCTTGCGATACATTTCTACCTGGCTTGTAAAGTTTAGGCTCTTATATTCTGGAATCGTAAAACCTAATTTTTTTAAATATTGAAGCGAATCATGTTGGTTTAATCTGCCATTAATTATCTGAAAAGAACAACAGCTAAGATGATCACTTTTGCTATCAGCAGCCCGCATAAAAGCCGCAGCCTGTCGTTGAGAATAAGTTGGTCTTTCATACTCTGCTGGTGCATAAAGTTCTCCTCTTATCTGTATTAAACCTTGTACTTTTATCTTATTTGGTACATCAGGAATCTTTTTAATTTTATTGGTTAGATCTCCTCCTTTTCTAGAAATTGCTTTTATTAATTCTCCATCAATATATTGTAATGCGATCGCACAACCATCAATTTTTGGTTCAATAATTAGTCGAGTATATGGCAATAATCCTTTAATAAATTCTTCAATACGATCTTTGGGAAGTGATGGCAATGGCAATATTGATTTCTTAGAAAAGTAATTTGCTTTAGGGTCAACTCTAAATAAATTAGCTTCTAATTTATCGAATTGATCATCATTAATTAAAGGAGTTCCCATCCTGTAATTGTGGTCATACCATTCAATGCGTTCTTCTAGATATGTACTCATAGGACTTTTTGTAACTCTGCTAAATCAGATGATTTATCTAGATCTTTGGTTTCAAATCTAGCGTAATGATCAAAATGTATTTCTTGATCATGCCCCATTATGTCAGTAATTTTTTTTGGAGATCTAAAAGTAGCATCTTCTTTTGTTCTAGTGTGAGCAACATATGCGTATCTATGACGGAAGGAATAAGTAACATAATCTAGACCTTCCGAATGAGTATGCTGTATTGTCTTTTGCAAATAATAATGAATACGAAGCAGAAAATCCCTTCCTAGCAAGAATAGAAGAGTGGGTTTCCAATCTTTCTACAACAAAATCAAAAGCATTCTCTAAATCTTTTGTATCAAATTTTGAATAACTGTAATTTTCTAGAAATTATTTTTAATTACTTATATGTATCGAGTAAAAATATATAAATTCCCAACAATACTAATATTGCGATACCAGAACCAAGAACAGTATTTGGTTGATTATGCCAAAGTTCCTTAAAAAATTCTATATTCATTTAAAGAATTGGATATGCTATCCAACCAAATAAGGTGTAATTAATAATCACAGCCATAAATCCAATCATTGCCAACCTTCCGTTAGTTCTTTCTGCAATAAACCAATAGGTATTTGGCCATTCAAATTTAGAGGTATTGGATATTTGATCTTCTGATAGTGGAGTCTCTTTAGGAGTATTGTCCTGATCAAGATAATAATTACTATCTGGGTAAAAGCTTTCGCTTCGAATATTATCTTCTTTTTTATCAATCATTTTATTAAAAATTTGGATTTCATATATCTTAAAAACTAAAAAGGCTAAATAGGGTTATCTAATAAAGTAAATAATTCCACCAACAAAGGTACTTCCCACAAGAAGAAATACCATAAGAAGAGCAAATAATTTAGGTAAACTTCCAATCATTTACATAAGCGGTGCGAGTAGTAAGCGTTTCATTTAAAACATTGTTTTTTTTACGTTTACCTTTTGGGTTCCAGGAACTTTATCATTATCACCAACAGTTCATTCAATAATATCCTCTAATTTGTAAAGAGAAATAAATTCTATCTTGTTATTTTCCCACACAATGTGATCCTCTTGTCTATCAACGATTGCAACAACGCGATTCACAATATAACCTGCATCGCGCAAAACATTTACTGCTTTGATTGCACTACTACCTGTTGTAGTTACATCTTCTAATACTGTAACGATAGATCCTTTAGGTGGCTTATTACCTTCAATAACTTCTTTTGTTCCATATCCTTTAGGATTCTTTCTTACGATCAAGGCATCAATATGTTTATTTGAGTAGTATGCTTTCTGTGCGATACCACAAACTAAAGGATCCGCACCTAGTGTAAGTCCACCAACTGCTGCAGATTTATCTTCTATATGTTCTATCATCAAATGGGATATAAGTGCATTTCCCTCACAAGATAAAGTAACAGGTTTACAGTTGATGTAATGCTCTGATTCTTTACCAGAAGATAAGGTAAATTTACCTTTCTTGTATGCTCTTTCTTTTAAAAGATTTAGTAATGTCTTTCTATGAATTTCCATAAGAGAATTATTTGTCTAGTTGCTTTTGATAATCTACCAATAATCTCAAAGAAAATTCTCCTTCAGAGGCGACTGTAAGGGGTTGTGATATATTTTGATTACATCCATAACAATGGATTTACTCATTCGGCTAAGTTTTTTCAGCTTTGAACATTTTCCCTTCTTTAACTCCTTTACTAACAACTCCAAGCTCTAAGTTTATATCTTTCCCAAAAAAGAAATTTTTTATTCGACCTAGTTAACGCTAAGCACTAGTTCGGTGGAGCGGGCTCTAATATCTAATAACATCTTGTATGATCTTAGAAAATTATGCAATGCTCCGTCTCAAACTCGTTCCACTATCTATAATAAGTTAAAACTATAACTAGATTCTCAAGCAATTCTTAAAAATATCACCCAGTGCTTGTGGAGAACTAGTTCGCAGGTTCAAATCCTGTCACCCCGACTCTAATAATCCAATTCATATAAAGGTTTCCCAGCCTATCTTTGTTATTGTAAAGAAGTCAGGAATGTAAGACTGAGCGAGCTTTGAGCGAGATATTGCTATACCTTGCATAGCCTTGCCTAGTGGCATCGCTAGAATAAATAGTCACATTAGATATAAGTACCATAATTTCTTTCATTAAAAATTTTTTATAATTTCAGATTAAATCAATTCTTTTAAGTAAAAGATCAAAATTAATTTAAAGAACCTAATCCAAAGAATGAATTAGCAATAAATAACAAACTAAATGTAGTTAAAAAGATTAATCCTATCCAACAAATACTTCTCAAAAACTTACCAAATCTATGCTTAGTAGGCACTAAATTACTGTTAATAGTATCCATTGCCATCCATGCAAAGATTGGAGCTGTCAAAAAACTTCCTGTCATTGCTCCGAAAACAAAATCTTTAACCCCTATTCCGCCTGACTTTGCAATTAATAATGCGAGCAATGAGGCAAATATATGCATAATCATCCAGTTACGAAAACGAGTTCTCTCAGAGGCTGATTCCATATGTCCCTTATCAGCACCTTTTAATAAACCTTGTATTGAAGAAATACTTCTTGGGTAAGCATCAAGACAAGTTAATGTTGTACTAAACATTGCTGCAAATGAAGCTGGAATAATTATCCACTTAGACCAAACTCCAATAGAGGTAGTGTATAAACGTATTAACTTTTGAGCGAAGAAAACACCACTACCAGAAAGCATTTCATCTCCAGTTCCATACATGGTTATCGCGCCAAGAGTAACAAAAAAGATTGCTGTAATAACGGTTATTAAGTAACCAAAATTAAAATCAAATTCTGATTCTCTAACATTTGGTTTGTAATTTGAATCCTTAGCTCTAGAGAACATCCATAATGAGGGCCATACACATAATTCCACAGGACATGGCATCCATCCCATTAGTGGAATTAAAAAACTCAAATTTGATAATTTCCATGGACTTATCTCTGGTTCAATCAAACTCACTCCAAGAGATTCATTAATAGAACCTTTTGTTAAGAGTGAAATAACAGCAAATAAAGTTAGAGAGGTTAGTAGAGCAACAAGAAATTTAGAAATCCTATCTAGCGCTCTATATTCACCAACTAACAGAATCAAACCACAAACAACAAGAATTCCTATAGATAAATCCATTGGAGGAAAATTAGAAAATAAAGGTATGTTGGTTAAGAGAACTCCAGAAACAAAACTTACCGCAGCTATTGTGAAAGTACCTGTTATTAAACTAACAAGAAGGAAAATTGGTAAATAAAAAGGATTCCTCTCTTTAAATCCTTCTAGCAACGATTTACCAGTACTTGAAGTAAAACGAGTCCCTACCAGTAAAAAAGGGTACTTAAGGAGATTAGTAATTAGAATTAGTCCAACTAATCCGAAACCAAACCTAGCTCCAGCAGTTGTGGATGATAATAGATGTGAACCTCCTATAGCTGCCCCTGCTAATAAGATTCCCGGTCCTAAACTTTTTTGAATTCCTTGTTTTGACAAATACATTTGTATTTTCTTCTGAAAAAAATTTTTTACTTATTAATTATCTTCATTTAAATCAGAATATTCAATTTCTTTAGATTCTAGGTTTGAAGATGCGTTCAAGTAATTATTGCTAGATTTATCTATTGCAATTAGTAATCCACCAATTAATGATAGATTTCGAGCAACAGCTAAGAGCTGGAATGGCACTAAGTGAAAAATAATAGTAGTTGGGACTAAAAAAATAAGAAGCAGAGAACAAGCAAGTTTGGTTCTTTCTGAAAAGATCAAAAGGACTGAACCGCTAATTAAAAGAATTATTGCTAAAAACAACATGATATTAGCCAATGGTTCTGGAAATCCTCTACTAACTATGTATTGTGCTTGACTACCAAAATCTGCAATTTTTCCAGGGATTGCATTTACAAAAATCGCACTTAAAAGTAATTTGCCAAGAAAATTTAAAGAATAAAATCTTTTCAAGTCCATAAATAAAGTATCAGCTAATACATAAATAGCGTGTTTTGTTTTTATTTTCAATAAATGTTCTTCTTCTGAATTGTAGTTATATAGCTTTTGAAGTAGGATAAACTTCTTCAGAAAGCCCATTCTCTTATATTTAATTTTTAGATTTTTTGCATTTTTGGAACTTTAAAAAAAAATTAATCAGCTTCAACCTGTTGATGAAATCAAAATTGTTTTAAATTATCTTATATTTAATAGATATAATATTTTTTAAATTTTAATGATTAATTCTATCGATACTAAACATTTACCTATTAAAGATTTAATTATTTCTGGTTTAATAATTTTCATAATGTCCACAATAATTGCCAACATTTATAATCCATTGTGGGGCTTCACTTATGCTTTTAGTAATGTCATAGCTCTTGTTTTCTTGAGTTGGCTTTATCAAGATACATGGAATACCAATCAGTAAAAATTAATAAATAAAAAAAACTTTTTTTTAGGATTCATTCAGTTATAAAACTAATTCAACATTATTTGAAAAAATTTTTTAAGATTAAGAAAACTTTAGAAAATTGAGTAATTCAGATTTCGATAAAAATGGAGTAGATAACACCGGAACACATTGGCTTCAATATGCTGCTTTCGCATTTTCAGCTTTTGCTATCTTCACTACTTGGGCTTTCTTTGTTGATTATAAATTTCATAATTTCATAGTAAATATTCTCAGAGTTATGAATTGCAGTGGCTTCAACTGCAATGGTGTTTACTAGAATTAATATGGCTAACCCAGACCAAAAAACTATATTAATTGAGCAAACATCAAAAGATATCATAGAAATTTGTAAAAAATTTCAAGATGATTCAGGATCATCAAATTCTGAAGTTATGATTCTTTTAAGAGAAATAGCAGGGTTATGGGAAACTGAAGAAAAAAATAAATTCGGGTTCAGATAATAAATAATTCATACCCGTTAAAGTCTTAAAAAACAATTCGACTATTTTTGTACTTTTAAATTTGTTCCATATTTAATTTTTACTAGATAAGAAGCTAATAAAGATAGCACCAAAAAAAACATTAAACTTTCCAAAGTAGATTGAGGCATAATCATAAATTAATAGGAAAAAAATTTCTATATATCCATGAAAACGAACTTTGCATAACAAATCAAACAGGAATCTTTTTATTTGCTAAATATTTCTCTGATCTCCTTAATGCTCTTACAGCGCCTCTGAAATCTCCTTTATTATATTTCTCTTCACTTTTTTCTTCTAAAAACTGAACAATCTTATTTATTCTAAGTTCATCAATTCTTAATTTATGATCATTTATTAAATCAAATTTTGATGAATATAAATTTGATAATTCTTTTTTGAATTTTTTTAAAATGTCTTCATCACAAAATTCAGAATTCAAGAGGCACCTAACTTCCCTTTTATCTTCTATTGCCCCTTTAAAATTTCCTTCCCTAAATTTCCTTTCGCTAGATCTTGTCTTATTAACGATATTCTCAATACATAATTTATCTGAATTAAGCATTTTTTGACTTTTGAATCAGCAAATAATAAATCTATCAAATGATATTGAAAATATCTTGTTTCATTATTATCATTTTTAACCAATTACAAGTCCTTTCTCAAGGAGTAAATCATATATTTTTACACTTTTTGTTTTTCCAATTTTTATAGGATTATGGATATCTAAAATTTCGGCAAGACACATTATCCAGGAAGTTCCTTTTCTTAAATTAAGACCTTTACAAATATGTGAAGGTGCAGACTTGAAACAACCAAAATCTGTGGATATGTTTATATTCATAATCTGAGTTTCAAGTTCTAGGCTTAAAAGTTCTATTTCTTGATTGGAAAGGGTAGTTCCAAAAGAATAGGATTCAATTAATAATTGATAGTTCATTAAAAGTAAAAGACACTTGGAAAGCAAAATTATTTAAGCATTTAGTTTATTTAACAGAGCCAACGAGTAATTTTTGTCCCTTCATAAATATGTCCAGAGGCTTCAACAATTGGCTTTGTTTCGGGATTCATAAAAATATCATATAAAATATTTTCAGGACCTTGAAACATTACCGTTGCTCTGGTTGGATCTTCTAAAGATTTTCCAAGATAAAAAGTCTTAACACCCATCTCATTGAACATTGCCTGTTGTTCAGGTGCCTTCATATGAGCTTCATATTCTTCAAAAGTTTTGCTCAGTTTAAAATCTAGAACTGTTGTTTCAATAGTCATAAAATTTATTTATTAACCTTCTACAATTTTAGATCTTATGTCAACAAAAAAGCAGGTTTGAAAAGAGTTCAATTATTTAGGAAATAATTAATTATTAAAAAATAAGTTTTTATTCAAAATAACTATTAATTATTTTTATATATGAGTTATAAATCAACTATTAAAAATCATTTTGTATTTTGGACTCAAATATTTCTCAAAGAGAGCAATGGACGAGTAAGCTCGGTTTTATTCTTGCGGCGGCTGGTAGTGCTGTAGGTCTCGGCAATTTGTGGGGATTCGCGTATAGGGCATCTCAAGGAGGAGGAGCTGCTTTTGTAGTTTTATACGTATTAATAGTATTAATTGTTTGTCTTCCAGTTTTTGTCGCTGAAATGGCTTTAGGAAGAAGCGCTATGGCAAGTTCATTACTTGCTCCCGTGAAGTTAGGAGGAAAGAATTGGTACCCACTAGGAATCCTTTTCTTCATAGCTCCTTTAGGTATAGCTTCTTATTACTCAGTAATAATGGGGTGGACGGCAGATACTTTATTTCACTCATTATTTTTTGGATTACCAAAAAATCTTGGTGAAGCAGAGAATTTCTTTGGTTCTATAAGTAGTGGAAGTAGTGTTTTATTAGGACATTTATTAAGTCTTTTACTTACAGCTTTTATAGTTTCATCGGGAATAAAAAAAGGTATCGAAAAAGTTACTAGATACTTTATGCCTATACTTTTCATAATTCTTTTGGGTCTCGTAATTTGGGCTACCACCTTATCTGGGGCATGGGAAGGTTATAAGACATTCTTATTCAAGTTTGACTTTGCAGAATTAAGAAACCCTCAAACAATTAGAAATGCATTTACTCAAGCATTCTTTTCTTTAAGTTTAGGAATTGGAATAATGGTGACTTACGCTTCCTACTTAAATAAGAAAAGTAATTTACCTAAATTAAGTATTAGTGTTGCTTCATTAGATACCTTAGTAGGACTAATGGCAGGTTTAATTACTTTCCCAATAGTTTTAACCTTTGGCTTAAGTGAAGCCATCTCGGAATCTACGGTTGGAGCATTATTTATTTCTATTCCAACAGGATTAGGTTCCTATGGAGCCGCAGGGAGAGTAGTGGCAGTTGCCTTTTTTGCACTAGCTTATATTGCTGCTATTACTTCTTCAGTTTCTTTATTGGAAGTACCGGTATCCTCATTAATGGATAAATTTGGATTTCAAAGAGGTAAATCCGTTTGGATTATCACTCTATTTCTGTTTTTAGCAGGAATTCCATCAGCATTAAATTTAAATATCCTTGGAACGGTTGATTCAATATTTGGTGGAGTATTACTTATATTTGGAGGCTTCTTAGTATCATTTTTCATGGGATGGGTAGTTCCTGCAAAGTTCAATGAAGAACTTAATACGTCGAAAGTAGGTATTAAAACAACTAGATATTTGAAATTTATGATGAGATGGGTTTCACCTCCAATTATTGCTTTTGGATTAATTATAAGTATTTTTGACTTACTTAAAGGTTGGGTATCTTGATAAAAAGAGGAATAAAGTTTAATTAATATTTTAAAATTTATAGTGCCATATATTGCAAAATAGGGGGTAGGTAAAAAATGATTAATTAATTAAATTCGTACTTTATTTCAGAAAAAGATATTTCCAATTTTTAAAAATTAAACTAGAGATCAGTGATTACAATGATTTTCTTCAAAAAGATAAAAGAACTCTAGACTACTATTTAAACTTTTAATAGTAAATTTTTTTCATAATAAAAAATTTTTACTGCAATGAACTTTATACAAAAGATTTAACTTTTTATTTCTATTTAATCTTAAAAGTATTATCAAAATAATTTCTTTTAAAATTCAAAATAAAATATATTTATTATTCACTTTAGGCAATTAAAATCTAATCAAGAATACAGGCCAAAATTAATGTCACGAAAATCTGAATCATTAGAAGGTAAAGAAACTAAAAATTTTTCTGAGTTTTCACAATTGGCAGATTTTTCTTTATTGAATTCTCTCAACGCTGATCCTCAGTCGACAAAAGATGGTAAAGATCACAGGGCTAGGTCAGTTTATTCAGGTCATTATGTTCCCGTCACTCCAACACCAATTCCAAAACCAATATATATATCGCACAGCAAAACATTATTTGAAGAATTGGGATTGAGTTCTGAACTTACAAAAGATAAAAAGTTTTGTCGTTTTTTTTCAGGTGATTTAGAAGTTGCAGAGTATCCAATACCCCCCTTCGGCTGGGCGACGGGGTATGCATTATCCATCTATGGCACTGAATATATACAACAATGTCCTTTTGGAACAGGTAATGGCTACGGGGATGGTAGGGCAATTTCTATATTCGAGGGTTTATTTAATGGGAAAAGAATGGAGATGCAACTTAAAGGTGGAGGCCCTACCCCTTATTGTCGTGGTGCAGATGGCCGAGCTGTCCTGCGATCAAGTGTTCGTGAATTTCTTGCACAGGAGTTAATGCATTCATTAGGAATTCCTACCTCAAGATCTTTAACTCTTTATGTCTCAGAAACGGAAATAATTAGAAGGCCTTGGTATACAGAAGGTTCTAAGTATTTTGAGCCTGATATTATGGTTGATAATCATGCCGCAATTACTACACGTGTAGCGCCATCATTTTTGCGTGTGGGTCAGCTCGAACTCTTTGCTCGCAGAGTTCGAGGCAATTCACATGATAATGCTTTAAGTGAGCTTAAAATTATTGTCCAACATCTTATAGATAGGAACTATAGAAATGATATTGATGCTAGTCATTCTTTTAATGAGAAGGTAATTAAGTTAGCTTATTTATATAGAGAAAGACTCGTATCACTTGTAGCTAACTGGATGCGAGTCGGCTACTGCCAAGGAAACTTTAATAGCGATAATTGTGCTGCTGGAGGTTTTACTCTTGACTACGGTCCTTTTGGTTTTTGTGAATTATTTGATCCAAGATTTCAGCCTTGGACTGGAGGTGGAGAGCATTTTTCATTTTTTAATCAGCCTTTTGCTGCCGAAATCAATTTTAAGATGTTTTGTTCATCTCTTCTACCATTACTTTTAGAAAATAATGAAGATATAGAAAAACTAGAGATAATTAAAAATGATTTTTCTAAATTTATGAGCAAAGAAATGCAATTAATGTGGACAAAAAAGCTTGGTCTTGAAAAATACGATGAAAATCTTACCAACGAGCTTTTCAATCTTATGGCTAACTCTAAAGCTGACTTCAGTATTTTCTTTAGAAAGCTTTCTCATATTCCTGACAATATATCTTTTTTAAAAGATAGTTTTTATTTACCTTCAACCAAAGATCTTGATAAAAAATGGTTTATTTGGTTGAAGAAGTGGCAAGATTGTATTAAGAAACAAAGTAATTATAAGGAAATTTCCAAATCAATGAAACAAGTAAATCCCAAGTTCACTTGGCGTGAATGGATGATAGTTCCTGCATATGACGAAGCTGAAGAGGGTAATTACAGCAAAATAAAAGAATTACAAACTATATTCAAAAATCCCTATGAAGAGCAGTCTTTGGAAACAGACCAAAAATATAATCGTCTTAGGCCAAGAGAATTTTTTAATAAAGGAGGAATATCACACTACAGCTGCTCTTCTTAAAAGCATAATTTATTTTTTATATAGTTTTTCTAACTGCTTAATTTCTTCCCTTAATTCTCTGCCTCTATCATTTAATTTATTGTTTTTTTTAATTAATGGAACTATCCACCAAGCTTGAAGACCAACAAAGACCAAAATTAATAGAATTAAATCAGGAGTTCCAGGCGACATTAAGAACGATTATGGTTTATTTTTTAATTGATACTAGCAATCTTTATTACTTTTAACTATCAATAATAAACTTGATAATTCTATGCCGCTTCTAAGTCGATACGAAGTTCCCTTCCTTTGTAAATTATTGCTTCTTTGAAATTAACTAGTTTTCTTATTCGTTCTTGTCTTACCTTATCAGTTATGTAAACATCCTCAATAACCTCTTGTATTGCTAAAGTTACTTTCTGAAGTTGAAACTCTAAGTCTTCTCTGTAGTTCATTGATTAATATAATCATTTTTTTAATTAAAATAGAAATTTTTAAATAGTAAATAAGTACTTAACCCAATAAAACTGTTGACGCCAAGCTAAAGAAAACATATAACTAATAGTATAAATGTACCATCAAATTAATGGCGCTTAGAGGGGCTAATTCAAATTTTTCTTATGGCAGTGGCATTGATACGCCCAACGGTTGCCTTCTTAATGCCGAGGGGAGCAGGCTAATTTTCTTTGAAAGATCCAAAAAATCACCAAGGAATAATATCAAAGTCTATACACATACTTTTTATACAAATCATTTAGGAGAGCCTGCAGGGTTTAAATCTACTAGCAAAATTTTAGTGGAAGAGGCATGGAAAGAATGGAATGAGCTACAAGAACTTGGGTGGACAGAAGTATCGCACAATTTTGGTTAGCCAAAATAAATTATAGAAACAGACAATCTAATCTTTTAGGAGAAAATTAATTACCTAAATTCACTTGGAACGCATCAAAACAAAAGCTTTACTGAACAAGATCTACGTAATAAGACGAAAAACCGTTCCAAAGGGGTCTAAATAATTACAAATTTTCGAGCAAAAGCTACAGCAAGATATTATTTAATGTCAAAAATGTACTATATCTGTTACAGAATTTAAGCGGATCGGTCAGTTATATCCTTTTGCTTTACATTGCTTAATACTTGTGTTACATTTATTAACAATTAACCAATTACAAATGTCTAACTCTCAAGTAACCACAGAATCAGGCGGAAGACAAAATATGTTCCCTGCTGAAACTCGTCCATATATTGATGAGTCAGTTTCATACGACGGATACCCACAAAATGCAGAAAAAGTTAACGGCCGTTGGGCAATGATTGGTTTTGTTGCTTTACTTGGCGCATATGTAACGACAGGTCAAATCATTCCTGGAATTTTCTAAAAATGGAACCAATTTCTCCTGAACTTTATAAAAAGCTGGTTAAAGCCTATGAGTCCACTAGGTGAATTTCTCTTTTTAGTAATTTCTTTCACGGTAACATTTCTTTTCTATACCAATAAGCAATTGCAAGAATTTAAAAATTAATTAAAATTATCAAAAACAAATGACAAATTCAAACACAAAAACAAAAACAAAAACAATCGAGAAGGAAAAAGTTGTTGCAGAAACTCTTAACGGTAGATTTGCAATGATCGGACTTATAGCTGCAGTTGGTGCATATCTAACAACAGGTCAAATCATTCCTGGTTTCGTTTAAATACAAAATTTCAAATAACTAAAACAATAAAAATGGAAAACTCAAAACCTAGCTACTGGCAAAATGCCGAGAGGACTAATGGAAGAATGGCAATGATGGGATTCTTCGCACTAGTAGTAAATTACGGCTTATTTGGCTGGATTATACCTGGGATTTTTTAAGGAGTACTTAGAGATTCTCTTTTTTTACTCTTACAAATATTTATCATTCCAAGTAATAATTATTGTGTAGAAAAAAAGCTTAATAGAAAATAATTTCAGGCTCACTTTTTTTGAATTTTATTAATTATAAATATATATCAATAATAATTAGATCAGATACTATTAATTAATCAGACTTTTCGCGAAGGTGGCTGTAATTATATTAATTCTAATTCCATGGTAATTAGAAATAGAAAGTAAATTAATTGTTTAACAATTCATATACTTAGATTTGATGGTAATGAATATTTTTCTTTAGAAAAACATGCAAACGTTTTTAATATCATAAAAAACTTATCAATAAAAAAAAGAGATCGTTTTTTAGCTTAAAACGAACTCTCATTACCTAATTCTCACAAGAATAATTTCAAGTAAGCTTTTGTAGTTTAATTTATTTTAATTAAGTGTAAATCCGTAAATATGCCGATTTACTTCTATCTTTTTAATCCACCTCTCTTAATCCATAGAAACCAAGTTAGCCAGATGGGAGGAAGAAACTTTATTAAGGATACAATTTTATATATATAAAAAGGAGAATTATCACCGATAAATAAATTTACCACTGCTGAGGATAATGATACCCAAATCACAATAATTAAAATATTTGCTCCCAATAAAGCAAACTTATTTTGCTTAAATATTTTTGGCATACTAAAAAAGAAATAATCCTTATTATAAATCAACTCAGAATATAAAAGTAAAAGAATTATTTTTCAAAAAAACTTCAAATTTAAAATCCATATCCAAAGGAAAAAATTACTAAATTTTATCCCCTCTCCTAATAGAATTCCAAAAAGATAAGGTGGAAAAAAGAATATAATCAAAATTGAAAGTAAACAAAAAAAAGCAAAAGAGCATCTAAGAAAAATATTCTTTCTTCTTTTTCTTCTTAATTGTTTTAAGAAATTCCACTCCCATTTGATTAACCTATAAAAATTTTCAGACAATACAAATAAATATTTCATAACTACTTATTTTTATTTGACTCTTTAAACTCAATTTTTCTAGCAAGTCTATTCAAACTAGACCAAGTTGAATATCTTTTCTGAGCTGCTTTTATAATTTCCTGCTTTCCCTTTAATGTTAATTTATATCTTTTTAATAATTTTCCTAGGGATATTGAATTTATAGAAATACAAGTATTCACTAATTATTCCTCAGTTTAAAAATATTTATACTTAATTTCTAATCTTAGCAATAAACTTTATTACCTTCTTTAGAAAGATAATAAATTCTATCCTCTGAACTAACAAAAAAAGTTAAACCTTTATATTGAGATCTACCAAATTTAATTAATCTATTTTTATGTAAATCCCAATTCTTTGTATTTGTATCAGGATTATATTCTTCTTCTTTTTCTGCAGTTATTAGAGATCCAAAACTAATTTTTTTTATTGATCGATTAATTGATTTCTTATAAATTAATAGGAGGAATATAAAAATTAAAAAAACACAAATAATAACTACAAACAAATTTGACATTATCAACTACTAGAAAATTCTGCTAATTAATTATTCTAAGAATACACTAATTATTTCAATCACTAAGAATTAAATCCTATTTTTAATTTATTAAAACACCCTAAATAATTACACTACACATTAAACAAAAATTCCATAACATCTCCTTCATTTACAACATATTCCTTTCCTTCACTTCTTAGTAAACCTTTATTCTTGGCATTAACTATTGATCCTGAATCTATTAGGTTTTGATATGAAATTGTCTGAGCTCTAATAAATCCTTTTTCAAAATCAGTATGTATTACTCCTGCAGCTTGTGGCGCAGTCATCCCATCTTTTATTGTCCAAGCTTTAGTCTCTTTTTCTCCAGTTGTAAAATAAGTTTTTAATCCTAATAATTTGTATGTAGATTTTATTAAAGATTTTAATCCGCCTTCCTCTACACCTAAACCAATTAGATAATCTTTTTTATCCTCAGGTTCTAACTCTACTAATTCTGATTCAACTTGAGCTGAAATTTTTATACATTCTGTATTTTCAGAGTTTGCAAAACTCTGCACTTTTAAAGAGAAATCATTACCTTCAGCTAAATCATTTTCATTTAAATTAGTCGCATAAACAATTGGTTTCGCAGTAAGAAAGCCCAATTGTTTAATCATTAAATTTTCTTCATCGCTTAAAGATAATGACCTAACTGAAAGACCTTTTTCTAACTCATCCTCAATTTTTTCTAATAAAGAATCTTCTTGAGCTGCTTCTTTACTTGTTTTTACTTGTTTCTTGATTCTTTCTCTTCTTTTTTGAAGTTGAGATAAATCAGCTAAATTTAACTCTAAATTAATAATCTCAATATCATCTAAAGGATCAATCTTCCCTGAAACATGAATTACCTCACTATCTTCAAAACATCTCACGACGTGAACTATTGCATCAACTTCTCTAATGTTGGAAAGAAATTTATTTCCTAAACCCTCGCCTTTACTTGCACCTTTTACAAGACCTGCAATATCAACAAATTCAATTTTAGTAGGGATAATATTTTGACTAGAACTTAGAGTACCTAACTCTTGAAGCCTTTGATCAGGGACTGAAACAATACCTTTATTTGGCTCGATGGTACAAAAGGGAAAGTTTGCAGCTTGCGCTTTTGCATTTTCAACAAGTGCATTAAATAAAGTTGATTTCCCAACATTTGGTAATCCAATAATACCGGCTTTTAACATTTGAAAAAATTTATAGATAAATTAGTCATAGAATCATCTTCTTGTAATATAGAGTTTACTTAACCAACCCTGGATAAGTTAATCATAATCGTTTCGATTATTCACTATAGTTTCTAAATATCCTTAATTGCTTGCTTACTAAAAAATATGCTTAATTTAATAAAAAAGAATTTGAATATTAAAAATGGAATCGCATTAATTGTACTGGCAACGTTTTTTGTATTTTTAAGTAATTCTTTTAAGAAAAATAAATCAAAAGACATATCCAGCTTTGTAGTCTCCGTTGAAAAGGGAATTCTTTCTGAATCAATAAACACCAGTGGAGAAGTAAAGGCTACTAGATCAAGCAATATTAGCCCAAGGAAACAAGGAATAATAGAAAAAATCAAAGTAGAAGAAGGTGATCTCGTAAAAAAAGGTCAGATTTTGGCTACTCTCGATGATGAAGATTTCATCTATAAGCTTGAAGAACTTGAATTAAATTTAAAAAAACAAAAATCTGAATATTTAAGAAGACAATATTTATTTAAAGAGGGAGCAGTTAGTAAAGAGGATTATGAAAGCTATAAAAACAAGTACAATACAAGCGAAGCGAAATTTAGTGATGCTAAAGCTGAAAAAAATTTTTATTTAATAAAAGCTCCATACCCAGGGAAAATAACAGCTAAATATGCAGAGATAGGCTCATACGTTGCTCCTAGTTCAAACTTAAGTTCGGACTCTAAAGCTAAAAACTTTATTTTTGAATTATCAGAAGGTCTTGAAATTATTGCTAAAGTTCCAGAGAGTGATATAGGAAGAATAAAAACAGGTCAAGAAGCCTCTGTAAGAATAGAGGCTTATCCCTCAAATAAATACAGGGCAATAGTTAAAAAAATAGCTGAAAGGGCAGTAAAAGATAATAATGTAACTTCATTCGAAGTAACGTTGAACTTCAAAGAAATTTCTGAGGAAATAAAAATAGGTATGACAGCTGATCTTGAATTTATAGTTAATAGTAATGAAGAAAAAATCTTAGTTCCGACAGTTTCGATTGTCACCGAAAAAGGTGAAAAAGGTGTCTTAAAAGTAGATAAAAATAATGCTCCGAAATTTGAAAAGATAGAAATAGGTATTAGTAGCGGTAATAGAACTTCAATAATTGATGGTTTAAGACCAGGAGAACAAATCTTTATTGATATTCCACCTTGGGCGAATAAAAGAAAATGAGTTTAAAATCCAAAGACACAAAAAAACCAATTTTACTTTTAGTTGATGGCCATTCTCTAGCCTTTAGAAGCTTCTATGCATTTAGCAAAGGGATTGATGGGGGATTAACAACTAAAGAAGGTTTCCCAACTAGTGTCACCTATGGATTTTTAAAAAGCCTTCTAGATAATTGCAAAAATATCAATGCTGAAGGTGTTTGTATTACTTTTGATACAGAGAAACCAACATTTAGGCATGAACTAGATCCAAATTATAAAGCTAATAGAGATGTTGCTCCTGATGTTTTTTTTCAAGACATTGAGCAATTAGAAATCATCTTAAAAGACAGTCTTAATTTACCTATTTTTAAAAAACCTGGCTTCGAAGCTGATGATCTTTTAGGGACAATTGCTAATGATGCAGCTTCAAAAGGTTGGTGCGTAAATATTCTATCTGGGGATCGAGATTTATTTCAATTAGTTGATGATCAAAAAGATATTTATGTTCTCTATATGGGAGGAGGTCCCTATGCTAAAAGTGGTAATCCAACTTTAATTAATGAAAATGGAGTCAAAGAAAAATTAGGAGTTTATCCAGAAAGAGTTGTAGATTTAAAGGCATTAACTGGTGATAGTTCTGATAATATTCCAGGAATAAAAGGTGTAGGACCAAAAACTGCAATAAATTTATTAAAAGAAAATGATACCTTAGATGGGATTTATAAAACCTTGGAGGTTATGCAACAAGATGGGGGTAAACAATATCAGGGATTTATAAAAGGTGCCGTAAAGGAAAAGTTAAAAAATGATAAATTCAATGCTTATCTTTCAAGAGATTTAGCAAAGATAGATGTTGAAGTGCCTCTAGTATTAAGTAATGGATATGAACTAAATCAAATAAATAAAGATTCCCTCTCCGAATCTCTTCAAAAACTTGAATTATCAACTTTACTCAGGCAAGTTGATATTTTTAATTCAACGTTTAGTAAAGGTGGTTTTAATAAAAATAATGAGGGCAAACAAAAGGAAAAAGAATTAAAAGTTTCAGTATCTATAGATTTTAAAGAAACAGAAAATGAAATTCCAAAAATTAAAGTAAATATAGTTAATAATTTCAAATTACTAGATCAACTAGTTAAAAAATTAGAGATTACGAAGGAGATAGTTGCCTTAGATACTGAGACAAATAGTTTAAATCCTTTAGATGCAGAACTTGTTGGTATAGGTTTTTGTCTTGGCGAAGAGATTAATGATCTGTTTTATATACCCCTTGGTCATCAATCGCAAAAAAATGAGATAAATCAATTAGCGATTGAAGATGTATTCTCTAATTTAAGATCTTGGATAGAAAGTCCAGAAAAAGAAAAAACACTTCAAAATTGTAAGTTTGATAGACAAATATTTTATAACCATGGTCTAAATCTTAAAGGAGTTACTTTTGATACCCTCTTAGCAGACTACATTCTTAATAATCAGGAAAAACATGGATTAAGTGAAATTAGTTTTAGAGAATTTGGATTCAAACCACCAACTTTTAAAGAAACAATTGGAAAAAATAAAGATTTTTCGTTAGTCGACATCAATGATGCAAGTATTTATTGTGGTTATGATGTATTCCTAACTTACAAGATTGCAAATATTTTTAAAGAAAGATTTAATAATGAAAATAAGAATTTAACAAAATTATTTAAAGAAATCGAATTACCTTTAGAGCCAGTCTTATCAGAAATGGAGATGAATGGTATCAGAATAGATATCACTTATTTAAATGAACTTTCTAGAGAATTAAAAAGTACATTAGAAAATATTGAGGAAAATGTTTTTGAAATAGCCAAGCAAGAATTTAATTTAGCTTCCCCAAAACAACTTGGTGAAATATTGTTTGAGAAGTTAAATCTTGACAAAAAAAAATCCAGGAAAACAAAAACAGGTTGGAGTACAGATGCCGTTGTTCTTGAAAGATTAATTGAAGAACACGAGATAATTCCCTATTTAATAAAACATAGAACTCTTAGTAAACTTTTAAGTACATATATTGATGCTCTTCCCAACCTTATCAGTAAAAAAACTGGACGAGTACATACCAACTTTAATCAAGCAGCTACCGCCACTGGGAGATTAAGCAGTAGTAATCCAAATCTTCAGAATATCCCTGTCAGAACAGAATTCAGTAGAAGAATAAGAAAAGCCTTCTTGCCAGAAAAAGGTTGGAAATTATTATCAGCAGATTATTCTCAAATTGAATTAAGAATACTTGCTCACTTAGCTAATGAAGAAATTCTTATAAATGCATTTCACAAAAATGATGATATTCACTCTTTAACCGCACGATTGATTTTTGAAAAGGAAGACATAAATTCCGACGAAAGGAGAGTTGGTAAAACCATTAATTTTGGAGTTATTTATGGAATGGGAATAAAAAAATTCGCACGCTCTACAGGGGTAAGTACGACAGAAGCAAAAGATTTTTTGATTAAATATAAAGAAAGGTATGCCAAAATCTTTAAATATCTAGAACTTCAAGAAAGGCTTGCTCTCTCGAAAGGTTATGTAGAAACAATTTTTGGAAGGAAGAGAGAATTTAAATTTGATAAGAATGGACTTGGTAGATTAATTGGAAAAGATCCATATGAAATTGATTTACAAACAGCCAGGAGAGCTGGAATGGAGGCTCAGTCATTAAGAGCTGCGGCAAATGCTCCAATTCAGGGTTCTAGTGCTGACATTATTAAAATAGCTATGGTTCAATTAAACAAAAAATTATTAGAGATGAATATTCCAGTTAAAATGCTTTTACAGGTTCATGATGAATTATTGTTTGAGGTCCAACCAGATTTCTTAGAAATCACAAAGCAATTAGTAAAAGAAACTATGGAAGATTGTGTGAAATTAAACGTACCACTTCTAGTCGATATCGGAGTTGGAAATAACTGGATGGAAACCAAATAATCTTCAAATAAATACTTCTTTTAATATGATCAAATTATTTAATACTTTAAGTAAAAACATTGAAGTCTTTAAACCAATAGATGAAGTAGTAAAGATTTATTGCTGTGGCGTAACTGTTTATGATTTATGTCATCTTGGGCATGCAAGAAGTTATATAGCTTGGGATGTCTTGAGAAGATTCTTAATTTATAGTGATTACAAAGTTAAGTATGTGCAGAATTTTACTGATATAGACGATAAGATTTTAAAAAGAGCAAAAGAAGAAAAGAGCTCTATGAAAGAAGTATCCGAAAAAAATATTACTGAATTCCATAAGGATATGGATGCCCTAGGCATTATGAGGCCAGATAGTATGCCAAAAGCTACAAATCATATTTGCAATATTTGTTCATTTATAAAAGTTCTTGAGGATAAAGGTTTTGCATATGCCAGAGGTGGAGATGTTTATTATTCTGTTTTTAAAAATAAAAATTATGGGAAACTAAGTAATCAAAATATCCTAGAGCAAAACATAAATCAGCAAGGCAGGATGACTACTGATGAAAGTAATAAAAAAGATAATCCTCAAGACTTTGCTTTATGGAAAAAAGCAAAAGAGAATGAACCATCTTTTGATTCGCCTTGGGGGAAAGGAAGGCCGGGATGGCATATTGAATGTTCTGCGATGGTAAAAGATGAATTAGGAGAAACAATTGATATCCATTTAGGAGGTTCTGATCTTATTTTTCCTCATCATGAAAATGAGATTGCACAATCTGAATCAGCTAATAATAAAAAGCTTGCAAACTATTGGCTTCATAACGGCATGGTCAATGTAAATGGACAAAAGATGAGTAAATCTTTGAAAAACTTTACTACCATAAGAGATTTAATAGATTCAGGGACAAGTCCGATGACCTTAAGGTATTTTGTTTTAACCGTAAACTATAGAAAGCCACTCGATTTTACCGATGAGGCTTTGAGAAGTGCCTCCGAAGCATGGAAAAATATTAATGTTGCACTTTCTTTTTTTGATATTACTAAAAAAGAAAATCTATCGATGGAGGTAAATGATTCCAATGAATTTATTGAAGAAAAATATAAAGAAATAATCAATTATGAAATCTCTCAAAAAAAAATAAAGTTTACTAATGCATTAAATAACGATCTGAATACAGCAGGGGCAATTGCAATTATTTATGAGTTAGCTAAACCACTAAAAAACTTTATAAATCAATTCCAAAGAATTAAAAACCTTGAAATAAATACTAATGAAAAATTTCATCTTAGAGAAACTTTAAAAACACTAGAAGAACTGACCGAAGTGCTTGGATTAAAAAAAGAAGAAATAATAATCGAAAACAAAATCAACGAAGATCAAATATTATCCCTTATTAATAAAAGATTGATAGCAAAAAAGGAAAGAGATTATGCAGAAGCCGATAAAATAAGAAATTCTTTAAAGGAAAAAGGAGTAGAACTCATAGATCAATCCCCTGAGCTAACAACATGGGTTAGGATCTAAATTTTAAGAAAAAACCCAATTTAAAATTTTTATTTATTAAATTCACCTTTAAGTGGGAAAATACTATAAATATTAGAGAAAATTGAAATACATCACTGTACTGGGTTCAACAGGTTCAATTGGAACTCAAACTCTCGAAATAGTAAGTGAACTTCCAGATAAATTCAAAGTAGTGGCTCTTTCAGCAGGGAGAAATATAGACTTATTGACTGAGCAAGTTAGTCAACATAAACCCGAAGTTATTGCTATCGAGGATGAAAATCTTTTAACAGATTTAAAAAATAATATTAATAATTTAGGAATAAGTAATCCTCCAATAGTTTTAGGTGGTCGAGAGGCAATGAATACAGTAGCAGCTTGGGATTCTGCCGATACTGTAATTACTGGAATAGTTGGATGTGCTGGACTTATTCCGACAATGTCAGCAATTAAGGCTGGTAAAAATATTGCTCTTGCCAATAAAGAAACATTAATTGCCGCGGGGTCGGTTGTTATACCTGCTTTAAAGGAAAACAAAAGTAGACTTTTACCTGCAGACTCTGAGCATTCAGCTATCTTTCAATGCATACAAGGATTACCTAATTATGAAAATGCCGATTTTTCAACAGGTAAAATCCCAACTGGGTTAAAAGCTATTCATTTAACCGCATCAGGAGGGGCTTTTAGAGATTGGGCCGTAGAGGATTTAAAAAATGTCACAGTAGAAGATGCGACTTCCCATCCAAATTGGAGTATGGGGAGAAAAATAACTGTAGATTCTGCCACTCTTATGAACAAAGGATTAGAGGTTATTGAAGCCCATTATCTATTTGGGACGTCATACGAAAATATTGAAATTGTTATTCATCCTCAAAGTATTATTCATTCAATGATTGAAATGGAAGATTCTTCTGTTTTAGCTCAATTAGGATGGCCTGATATGAAGCTCCCAATTTTATATGCAATGAGTTGGCCAGAAAGATTCAAAACTAATTGGAAAAGATTCAATTTAACTGAGATTGGTCAGCTTACATTTAAAAAACCGGACGAAGTAAAATATCCATGTATGGGACTTGCATACTCAGCAGGAAAATGTTCGGGAACAATGCCTGCAGTACTAAATGCTGCGAATGAAATGGCGGTAGATCAATTTCTAAAGGAAAAAATTTCTTTTCAAGAAATTCCTATCTTTATAAATAAAACTTGTGAATCGCATTTGAATAAACTTAACTTAAATCCAAAGTTAGAAGATATTCTAGAAGTCGATAGTTGGGCCAGAATTTTTGTACAAGAAGAAATAAAAAAAGGAAAAAAATATATCAATGTAGGATAAAAAAAGTGAATGTTCATAAGCACTTATTACTTTGTGCAACTCCTACAAAACAAAAATGTTTCAAAGGCGATGAAGGTAATAAGACTTGGGAATGTCTTAAGAAGACTTTAAAAACTTATGAGAATGATCCTTCTTCAAGAAATATTCAAATACTAAGATCTAAAGTTGATTGTTTAAGAATATGTAAAAACGGACCAATTCTTCTTATTTGGCCTGATGGCATTTGGTATGAAAAAGTTTCTCCAGAAAAAGTATCAGAAATTTTCACCTCTCATGTTATCAATGGTAATCCAATCGAAAAGTGGATTTTCAAAAAAACTCCTTTTGATAAATAATTTTCAAGATACATATTTCTTAAATGCTTAAAAGCCAATTTTTAACTGCTTCATCAGACCAACAACCATAATTTGAATGGAAACCATTATGCCCCCCTTTATTAGTAATTAGAATAGTTAATTTATCTAATGATTCATTCAAAGAATTTTTCAAATTTAAAGTAGATTGATATGGAACCCAAGGATCATCCTTAGAGTGAATTAAAAGAGTAGGGGGGAGATTCTTAATTAATTTTTGAATTCTAAATATAGGTGAAGATTGATAATAATAATCCTCTAAAGATTTAAAACCCCAACTAGGTGCGGTGAATTTTGCATCAAATTCTCCTATCGTTTTTAAACCTTTAATTCTTTTACTCAAGCTACTCTTAGGCAATAAAATTCCTTCATTTGCACATCCATCCCATAATTGCCTTTTCAAACGTTGCATTAACCATTTTTGATATAAAAAATTTCGAGGTCTCTCTATACAATTACTGCAAGATAATAAATCTAAAGGGCTACTAACGCAAGCCAATCCATCTAATAATTTTCTACTATTTTTTGAGCTGAAGTCTAAGCAGGCATTAAGAAGAATAGTTCCTCCTAAAGATAATCCAACTCCAAATATAGGTATATCCTCTTTATTTTTTAAAGAATCTGTAAATTCAGAATTAATAAGAATTTTTCTAAAATTTTTAAGCGCCAAAATAATATCATTCGAACATTTTGCGGAATAATTTCCTTTCGCCAAATATCTTGCTGAACCAGCTCCTCTAAGATTTAATTTAAGAACTCCAAATCCATTAGTTACTAATTTTCTAGCAATTCGTTTTAAACCAAAACGCCTAGTAGATCCTCCTAATCCATGCGTAATAAGCACAATTCCTTTTAAACAATCAAAGTTTTCTGGTAACTCTAAGAACCCTAAGAGATAATCACCATCAAATTTTTCTGAGAGAATATTATTTATTGGTAAAAGTATTTTTTTATTTGTTTTAGCTTGGAGTAGATCAAAAATAAATGTATCTCTTAAAGTTTGAAGGTCCCCTCCAATCCAAGGAAAAGCCTGATTAAAAGGTCTTTTGTTTATATAATCTGAGAACTTAAATGAGATATTACTATTTATCGCCAACTCCTAGATCCTTTAATTCTCCAATTAACTCACTTAAAACTTTCTTGGCATCACCAAAAACCATAGAAGTATTTGGTAGGTCAAATAAATCATTTTTTATCCCCGAATAACCAGCGCTCATTCCTCTTTTTATTACAAAAACTGTTCTTGCTTCTTGTACATCAAGAACAGGCATTCCATATAAAGGAGAAGTCTTGTCATTTTTTGCTTGAGGATTAACAACATCATTTGCTCCTAAGACCAAAACAACATCTGTAGCTGGGAATTCAGGATTAACAACATCCATTTCTTTGAGTTGTTCATAAGGAACATCTGCTTCTGCCAAAAGAACATTCATATGTCCTGGCATTCTACCTGCCACAGGATGAATCGCATATACAACTTCAATACCATTTTGTTCTAGTTTTTTTGTTACTTCTCTCAAAGTATGTTGAGCTTGAGCTACAGCAAGACCATATCCAGGAACTACGATTACCCGATTTGCTGCCTCTAATGTTAATGCACATTCTTCAACACTACAGGAAGTTATATTTGTATATTCCCCTGATCCAGAAGATGTAGTAGTTTGTGCAGATAAAGACCCTCCAAATAGGACAGAGATCAGAGATCTGTTCATTCCTTTGCACATTACTTGGGTTAATATCAAGCCCGCTGCTCCCACCATCGCACCTGCGACAATTAAAAGCTGACTGTCTACAACAAAACCTGCAGCGGCAGCTGCGATACCTGAATAGCTATTTAAAAGAGATATAACAACAGGCATGTCTGCTCCACCAATTGGCAACGTTACCCCAATTCCTAAAAGAGTAGAGGCTATAACTAAAAGCCAAATCGAACTAATATTCCCGCTTATTAGGTATATGAAAGCTATCAATGAAGTTACGCCAAAAACAATATTTACAAAATGCCTAGCTTTAACCTGAGTCCATCCAGGGGTGGAAAGCCAGCCTTGTAGTTTAGCCATAGCCACGATTGAACCTGAAAAAGTAATGGCACCAACAAATATTGAAACTGAAATCGAAACATCATTAATAAAAGGCTCTAAAGATCCTGCTTTTACTACCTCATTAAAAGGGAATAAAAAGGCACCAATAGCTACTAATAGAGAGGACATTCCACCAAATCCATTGAACAAAGCTACAGTCTCAGGCATTGATGTCATTGGAACCTTCTTGGCAAGCAAAGTTCCCAACAAACTTCCAACTAAAGATCCAACAATGATCCATGCCCATGATTGAGCAGGGATGCCAGAAGTCCCTAAATAGTAAGAGAGTAAACCTACAACAGAAAGCAACATAGCAATTGCTGCAGTTATATTTGCTTCTCTCGCAGACCTAACTTTTGATAAACCCTTTATTCCAAGTGCTAATAACAGAACTGCTATGAGATCTATAACGAATTTAATAATATCAGGAAGATTCATTTTAATTAATTGATTAATTATTTATTTTTTTTTGTAGGTTTACGACTAAACATGGCAAGCATTCTGTCCGTTACAAAAAAACCACCTACAACGTTGAAAAGAGCAAATCCTAGAGATATTGATCCGATTATTAATAATGGACTATTTGGTTCTGCTTTTATTATTGCAGTTAATGCTGCCAACATCGTTATTCCTGAGATGGCATTTGCTCCACTCATTAAGGGTGTATGAAGGGTTGGAGGTACTTTTCCTATCAACTCCAGACCTAATAAACTTCCAAGCAATAAAACCCAGAGTAAGCTATCAAAATTCATAATTTAATTAAGACCTCATTTTTCAAAAACTTTATTTTGAAGGATAACTCCTTCATCACTTAATAAACAGCCAGAGATTAATTCATCTTCTATGTCTAAATTAATTACACCATCTTTTATGAAAGGTGTAATCAAGGATGTTAAGTTCTTAGCATAAAGTGTACTTGCATCATATGGAACAGATGATGGCAACTCTCCAGCCCCTATTAGCTTTACACCATTACTAATAACAGTTTCATTAGATCTTGTTCCTTCACAATTACCACCTTGTGATACGGCTAAATCAATTACTACTGCTCCAGATCTCATCTTTTCAATCATATGAGAATCTATTAAAACAGGAGCTTTTTTGCCTAAAACTTGTGCTGTACAAACAGCAACATCAGCTTCGGATAAATATTTAGTTAACGTAGCCTTTTGTTTAGAAAGGAATTCAGGTGTAACTGCTTTTGCATAACCTCCTGATTCACCTGGTTTTTCGTCAATTTCTGGAAGTTCTATAAATCTTGCTCCTAGAGACTCAACTTGTTCTTTTACAGCTGGCCTAATATCTGAGACAAAAACAATAGCTCCAAGTCTTTTTGCTGTGGCTACCGCTTGCAATCCTGCGACTCCACCACCAAGAACAACGACTTTCGCAGGCTGTACAGTTCCTGCTGCAGTCATCAGCATAGGAAAATATCTATCAAGTTCACTTGCTGCTAAAAGAACTGCTTTATATCCTGCGATATTGGCTTGGGAAGAAAGTACATCCGAAGATTGAGCTCTACTAATCCTTGGAAGTAATTCCATTGATAAAGCTGAGATCTTTTTGCTAATAAGAGTGTTTTGAAGTTTTTTATTAGCATATGGACTTAAAAGACCAAGAAGTATAGCTCCTTTTTTTAACTTGCTTAAATTTGAATCAGAGGGAGTTTGAACACAAAAAACAACATCAGCATTCTCCCAAATATTTATATTAGATTCACTAACAATTTCCCCTCCACATTCTTTGTATAAAGTGTCATTAAACCCTGATAGTTCTCCTGCTGAACTTTCTACAAAAACTTCGCATCCAAGACCTTTTAATTTCTTCACAGCTGCGGGAGTAGCTGAAACTCTTCTCTCTCCAGAGGCTGTTTCAATAGGAATGAGTATCTTTGTCAATTTATAGTATTTTTAAACATACTAAAGATAATTTGAATAAAGTCAAAAGTCTTGGAGTTTGAGTTTTGTTAAAAATATATATTTTTTTTTAAATCATGGCTATGAAAAGTATATTAAGTATTAAAAATCTAATGAGTATAAAAGCTATCGAATGCCCAGATGGAGTTTGTCATAGTCATCATGGCGGCCATGCTGTTCCAAGACAAACCATGCAGAGAAACTTAGAAAAACATGGTAAAGACTGGTGTGAAAAACTAGCTGAAAGAATTTATGAAATGTCAGTTGATACTTATTCTCAAACAGTAATGCCTAGCCTTCATTCTTCAGGATGGCAAAGAAGACATCTAGATTGGGAATTTAAATTAGCCGAAAATGACTCCGAACCTGATGAAGCTCTTGTTGAAGGAATCATAAATGCTACTGAAAGTTTTCTTAGAAGCAGTGAGGTGCATAGATTATTTATACAAGAACTTGTACAGGGTACATTTGAAGAAGCGAATGATAAAAAAATAATTTCTAAAGCTATAAAGTCTATTATTGAAGAAGAAATAGTTATTTCATTAAGGGAAAAAAAAGAAACTCTTTTAAGAAAAATATCTTCAAAATTAGTTTCTGAAGAAAAAGTTAGCGAGGAACTTGCAATAAATTCAGCAAAAGAAGGATTTGATGAAGTTGAAAGGTTACTCGTAAATCATACAGAGGCAGTTTAGACCCGATTCTTTATATTTTTTTTATATTTACGGAAAATATTGATTCAAATATTAACTAATTATTAAATTATTGTTTGAAAGTACAAAGTTGTAACTTATTAGACAATGTTTAACGCAATCAATATGCTTATGTATAGTCAATTCCAAACAGAGGAAATGTCTAATTTTATAAGAAAAAGAATTGATGTAGCAACTTGTTGGGCGACCAATAGAATCTCTGTAATGGACACTCTTGAAAAATATGAGGATAGTTACGCAATCGCAGAGGAGTTCAGAGAATGGATATTGCATATCGGTGAAGAAAATGAAAACCTAAAAAATTCTGTATTAAATTTCCCTAGTGAATTAAAAGAATTATTAAATCAGAAGATAAATGAGAAATTAATCGAGTGAAATCCGACCTTCATAAGTAAGGCTTATTGATTAATATTAGAAATAAATAAATATCTAAATGGAAACAAAAGAAAAAGAAGAAAACATTGAAAATTTAGTAATAATAGGTTCTGGTCCAGCAGGTTATACAGCTGCAATTTATGCATCCCGTGCAAACCTTCAACCTCTTTTAGTAACGGGATTTAATTCTGGTGGAATTCCAGGGGGCCAATTAATGACAACTACTTTTGTTGAAAACTATCCAGGATTTCCTGATGGTGTTTTAGGACCTGAATTAATGGATTTAATGAAAGCTCAAGCGGAAAGATGGGGAACAAATTTATATGAAAGTGATGTAATTTCAATTGATACCAGCAAAAGTCCTTTTGAGATAAAAACCTTAGAAGGGAACATTAGATCAAATTCAATTATTATCGCAACTGGCGCAAGTGCTAATAGGTTAGGTGTTATAAATGAAGATAAATTTTGGAGCAAAGGGATAAGTGCTTGCGCAATTTGCGATGGGGCAACTCCACAGTTTAGAGATGAAGAATTAGCAGTTATTGGAGGAGGAGATTCTGCATGTGAAGAAGCGGCATATCTCACAAAATACGGTAGCAAGGTTCATTTACTCGTTCGATCAGAAAAATTAAGAGCTAGTGCCGCAATGATAGATAGAGTAAAAGCCAACGCAAAAATTGAAATACACTGGAATACAAAAGTAGAGAAAGCTAATGGTAATGATTGGCTTGAAAATGTTGAAACCATTAATTCACAAAAAGGTAGCGTCGAAATTAAAGTTAAAGGACTTTTTTATGCTATTGGACACACTCCTAATACAAAGTTTTTAAATAATGAAATTGAATTAGATAAAAAAGGATATATTGCTTGTAATTCAGGAAGACCAGAAACTTCAATTGAGGGTATATTTGCTGCTGGCGATGTTGTGGATTCAGAGTGGAGGCAAGGTGTTACAGCTGCTGGGACAGGATGTATGGCAGCATTAGCTGCTGAGAGATGGTTGGCTGAGAAGAATTTATCAAAAATAATTGTTAGAGAAACAGCTGAACCAGAGAAAACATTGTCTTCATCAAGTTTTAATGAAGAGGAGACTAATGAAGATACTTTTGATTTAAACTCTGAATGGCAAAAAGGTAGTTATGCACTGAGGAAGCTTTATCATGAGAGTAATAAACCAATTTTAGTTATTTTTAGCTCTCCAAGTTGTGGACCATGCCATGTATTAAAACCCCAACTAAAAAGAGTTATAAAGGAATTTGATGGAGCCGTACAAGGTATAGAAATTGATATTGATAAAGATCAGGAAATCGCCAAACAAGCCGGAATTAATGGAACTCCAACAATACAACTATTTAAAGAGAAATTACTCAAAAAACAGTGGCAAGGTGTTAAACAACGTAGTGAATTTAAAGAAGCAATAAAAAATATAATCTAATTTTAGTTTTTATTATTTATTTCCTTCTTACATTATTTTTAGATCCAGACCTGGGACCACCCCCGCCTGCATTTCTCTCACGATAGGTAATCCTTCCTCTTGTTAGATCATAAGGGCTTATTTCTACCAGTACTTTATCTCCAGCTAATAATTTAATTCTAAATTTAGTTAACTTACCTGCTGCTCTACATAAACATTTGTGACCTTCAGGTTGCTCTAGAGTAACCAAATAAAAACCATTTCCTTGTTCTTTTTCTATTACACCAGATGTTTCGATCATTAAATAATTTATTTTCTAGATTCATATTATCAGAAAAGAATAAACAAAATTAATCTCAAGATAATTACATCAAATGAATTCAATTATTTGAAAAGATTTTTAATTTATATAAAAAATTTGATTTCATTAATTATTTGAAGTTGACCATAATAAAAATTTGCCTTTGCAATTTTTTCAGGATCCTCTAGTTGATCGAAAAACATAAAGCCCAAACTTTCCCATAAAGATGATCCGCAAACATTGTTTAATTCATTAGTCGCCTCTTGAGCAATATTATTTAACTTGCGTTCCAGATTTTTAGACTTAGAAATTGACATTAGAGTTATTGTATATAGTACAAATATACTATAAAATTTACTTAATGCAACTTTAGAAAGGAAGTCTCTTTTTTTCTTCGATGTTTAGATCAGCTTCCATTTCTTTAAGTCTTTTTAAAATCTGCTGATAATATTCTTTAATGTAACTTTCAAGAGAAGTAATTTCTTCTTTCTTGAGATCTAATACTTCATAAGTATTACTCATGTCAGAGTCTAATGCGACTCCACTACTAGTTACTTCAGCGAAGGCCAATCTCTCAGAAACATTTAATGCATCTTGAAAAAATGAGACTACGCTCTGAGTTGCTTTTATCAAAAAGGGTGAAACTCTAAAAATTTTTGCCTTTTTATTACTATATTTCTCACATAAAGAAATTACTTCATCAGAATCCCAAGCCTTAGGTCCAACTAAAGGGAGTGAAAGCTTGTAAGATTTAGGATTAATAATTGAAGAAACAATAATTTTAGCCATATCTTGAGTGTTCATGTATGCGATTTTGGTTGGAGTGCCGCTCATCCAAACGGCTTGACTATCTAACACGGGAATAGCGAATTGACTAATAACTCCTTGCATAAAAGCAGCGCATTTGAAAATTGTATAATCGAAATTAGATTTCTCTAATAGTTTTTCAGTGCAATACTTTACATCCATTAAAGGCACATTTCTAAACTTTTCAGTTAATAAAATCGAGAGAAAAATAACCCTTTTTATTTTTTTCGACTCACAGGCATTAAAAAGATTAAGTTTCCCATCCCAGTCAGTCTCATATATACTTTTGGAATCTTCAGGTCTACCAGTGGCGCTATCAATAACTACTTCAATATCTTGTAGAGCATAATCTATATCTCCGGAATTAAGTAAATTCCCCTTTGTAAGTTCACAACCCCATTCTTGAAGAAAAGAAGCTTTCCTTGGATTTCTAACAAAGCACCTTACTTCGTGCCCCTCCTCAATAGCCTGCTTTGCTATCTGCCTTCCAAGAGTTCCAGTTGCACCTACTAAGAGAATCTTCATACTTAAGGATGTACTTAACGTTTAGAGATTAACTCACTTTCCATGGTATTCGTGAGAATCAATCTCCCTGAAATTTTAATAGTAATGCCCCACCAACCAAACCAATTGGTATTAATATCCAAAAAACAGCAGCAATACTAAAAATTTCTTTAGCCATAGTAAACTTAATCAATTATTATAATTTAGCTTTAATCTGCATTTTTTTGTAGAAAAAATAACTAATGCAAATATCTTTAAATTATTTTGGAGAAGGATAAAGGTAAATTTTATGATCCCTAACTATAAATCAGAAGGAAGAGGCGAATCTAATTACTGGAATTGGAATGGATTCAAAATTTTCTGGAATGTTAAAGGAAAAGAAAATACACGTCCGATGATTTTGCTTCACGGGTTCGGAGCAAGCAGTAAACATTGGAGAAGAAATTCTTACTTCTTTGCAAAAAAAGGATATTCTGTTTACTCAATAGATTTAATTGGATTTGGTAATTCAGCTCAACCAGGATTAAAAGAGATTGAAAAATTAGATAACGGAGTTTGGTGTAATCAAGTCAGTGATTTTATTAAACAAGTAATCAGGCCAAAGACTTCTAATAAAATTATCTTAATAGGAAATTCTTTAGGTTCTTTGGTAGCTCTAACATGCGCAGTCTATCTAGAAAATGAAATATCATGTGTTATTGCATCGCCTCTTCCAGATCCTCTAGTAATTAGAAAAAAGGAATCAACACTTAATTCGATTTTTGAAAAATTCAAAACTAAACTCATAAAAATATTTTTTAGAATATTTCCTTTAGAAATCGTTCTATTTTTAATAAATAAATTAGGAATAATAAAATTAGGACTTAATTCGGCATATTTTAAAAAAGATCATTTAGATAAAGAATTAATTAATATCGTAAGAAAGCCAGTTTTAAGAAAGACTGCGGCCAGATCATTAAGAGCTATGTGTATTGGAATGTCAACAAGGGGGGTTAAGTTACAAGCTTCTTACCTTTTAGAACAACTAAGTCATTCAAAAAAAGTTCCTTTTTTATTGTTGTGGGGAGAAAAAGATAATTTCATACCTTTATTTCTTGGTAAAAAGATTGCAAATTTCCATAGATGGGTAGAATTAAAAATAATATCCAATTCAGGCCATTGTGTTCATGATGAAGATCCTTCATTATTTAATAAAATTTCTTATGAATGGATTAGAGATTTAAAAACCCATTAAAATATGAAACATACATTATCAGTACTTGTTGAAGACGAATCAGGGGCATTAAGTAGAATCTCAGGTCTTTTTGCCAGAAGAGGTTTTAATATTGATAGTCTTGCTGTTGGACCTGCCGAAACTAAGGGGATTTCTAGATTAACAATGGTAGTAGAAGGTGATAATGAAACCCTTCAACAAATGACAAAACAACTTAATAAATTATTTAATGTTCTTGGAGTTGTAGATTTTACTAACCTTGCCGCCGTTGAAAGGGAATTAATGCTTCTTAAGGTATCGTCGAAGGAAGATACGAGAAGTAATATTTTGGATATCGTTCAAATATTTAGAGCAAAAGTAGTAGATGTTTCAGATATTGCTTTAACACTTGAGGTAGTAGGAGATCCAGGAAAATTAGTTGCTTTGGAAAAACTTCTTGAGCCATACGGCATTCTTGAGATCGCCAGAACAGGTAAGGTTGCCCTTAAAAGATCTTCAGGAGTCAATACCGAAATGTTAAAAATAAATAAATACTCTTTAGAGATTTAATTAGAAATTACGATTTCATAAATCAAATCTTCTTTATCTATTTTCTGTAATATTTCGATTCCTTTAACAACTTTTCCAAAGATAGAGTACCTTCCATCTAATTCAGGAAATTTATTAGTTACAAAGAAAAACTCTGTAGAAGAAGAATTCCTTTCTCCACTTTTTACCATGGCTAATGATCCCTTTTCAAAAAAATTAGTAAGATTGATGCTTTCAGAAGGGTCCTCAATTTGATAATTATATTTTGGTTCGATTTCTTTTTTTAATTTTATTTCCAAGGGAATATTTCTTCTAAGCTCTTTTGAATTTTGATTTTCTTTTTTGTAATAATTATTTTCTGGGTAAATACCTGAATGAATTACTTTAACTTGAGGAAAATTAATTATTTTATAAAACCTTTCATTTTTATAAATATTTTTTTTTACATTTCTAATAAAATTATTTACTGTAACTGGGGTTTTTTTTCCATATAATTTCACCTCAAAATTACCTTTTGAAGTCTTGAATTCAACTATTTGGTCCTTTTTTATACAACTAAGATCAAGCTTTTCACAATAATAACTAGAGTCATAAAGATTATTATGACTGCAACCTATAATTAATAACAAAAAAGTTTGAAGAGATAAAAGTGGTTTTAATATATAAAATCTTCTTATTTCAAACCCTCCAAATTTACATTTAAAAATTTAGCTAACCTTGCCCCTTCCTCTTCAACTTGGAGTAATGGTTTAAGTTCACCTGCTCCGCTAAGAGGAAGTGCTTTTTTTCTACCTTTAAGAACTAGTGCAATTCTTCTTCTTGGATTAAATCCTTCGCTTATATCAAGTTTTACAGACTTAATTTCATCAAAATTTAATTTAACTTCAATATCCTTAAATAATCCTTTTCTTATAATTTCAACAGATTGGGATCTTTTATCAAAAGAATTGTAACCTGAACCGAAATTTATAAAAACCAAATACCATAAATATATATTGAGCAAATTGGCTATTACTCCATAAGCACCCATAATTATTCCTTGAGGGATAAAAAGTAAGGAGGAAGGATTACCTAAAGGAAGTAAATCTCTTCCTGTATAACTAGATATCGCAGCCAAAATAAAACCTACGCCACCAATAGTTAACATTCCTCCAATAAGGTAGTTTGATATTTTTCTTGATCCATTGATTTTTTGTTCAATTTTATTGAAAGACGAAAGATTTGATTCCATAATATTATTATTTTAGAAGCCTATTCCACTTAATTTAACCAATAATATAGGGTATTATTACTCATTTTTTAACAAAAAAGTCAGGAAAGCTTTACAAGGCATTTCATATATACAAATATTTCCCCACTTTACTCTCAATCTTTGTTACAGTCTCAGCGTATCCCGAAGCTAAAAACGATTTCTCATGACGATCGCCGTTGGAAGCGCCCCACAGAGAGGATGGTTTGATGTCCTCGATGATTGGTTAAAGCGCGACAGGTTTGTATTTATTGGTTGGTCCGGTCTTCTACTTCTACCTTGTGCATATCTTGCTATTGGTGGATGGTTTGTCGGAACAACATTTGTTACCTCATGGTACACACATGGTATTGCCTCTTCATATCTTGAAGGAGCAAACTTTTTAACAGCAGCTGTAAGCACCCCTGGAGATGCCATGGGGCACAGTCTTCTGTTTTTATGGGGTCCTGAAGCACAAGGTAGTTTTGTAAGATGGCTACAACTTGGTGGTCTTTGGAACTTTGTTGCATTACATGGAGTATTTGGTCTAATTGGCTTTATGCTTCGTCAATTTGAAATTGCTGGTCTTGTAGGTATTAGACCTTACAATGCACTTGCTTTTTCAGCTGTAATTGCAGTTTTTACAAGTATTTTCCTTATCTACCCTTTGGGACAACATAGTTGGTTTTTTGCTCCATCATTTGGTGTTGCGGCAATTTTCCGTTATATCTTGTTCATTCAAGGTTTTCACAATATTACTCTTAACCCTTTTCATATGATGGGTGTTGCTGGAATTCTTGGTGGTGCTCTTCTTTGCGCTATCCATGGAGCTACAGTCCAAAACACATTGTATGAAGATACTAGTGTTTATACAGATGGTAAAGTTCAGAGTTCAACTTTCAGAGCTTTCGATCCAACACAAGAAGAAGAAACCTATTCAATGATTACAGCGAATAGATTTTGGAGCCAAATTTTTGGAATTGCTTTCTCAAACAAGCGTTTCTTACACTTTTTGATGTTATTTGTACCTGTTATGGGTATGTGGACATCATCAATTGGTATTGTTGGCCTAGCACTTAACTTAAGAGCTTATGATTTTGTTAGCCAAGAGATAAGAGCTGCAGAAGATCCAGAATTTGAAACTTTCTACACAAAGAATATACTTTTGAACGAAGGTATGCGAGCATGGATGTCTTCTGTGGATCAACCACACGAAAACTTTGTATTCCCTGAGGAGGTTCTTCCGCGTGGAAACGCCCTTTAATAATTTACTAAGAGCTCCTAACCAGAGTATTGAAGAAACTGGTTACGCTTGGTACGTAGGTAACGCCAGATTAATTAATTTATCTGGACGTTTACTTGGAGCACACATTGCACACTCTGGCTTAATAGTATTTTGGGCTGGAGCAATGATGTTATTCGAAGTAAGCCATTTCACATTTGATAAACCAATGTGGGAACAAGGCTTAATTTGTATGCCTCACGTTGCAATGTTTGGGTTTGGTATTGGCCCTGGTGGTGAAGTTACTTCTGTATATCCCTTCTTCGTAGCGG
>QCVU01000003.1 GCA_003210275.1 Prochlorococcus sp. AG-686-M10 | reverse complement strand
GAATATATTAAATTTAATCTTGATGCAAACCAATACTTTGATATTTTCATTTGTAACTACAAAGCAAATTGTCTACGTAAAATAGGATTAATTTTACATCAAGCAACGTTTTTATTCAAATAATATTTCCTTAAAAATAGTTGATGTCAATTTCTTTGAAAAAGATTTAGATGTAAAACTTTTATATTTGTTAGATTTTAAAAACTTTTCTCTATTCTCTAAAAATTGTTCATAATCGCTGATACTAAAATTATTGAGAAATTCGCATAGTTTGTCCCAATTTTCAAATTCTCTTAAGTTAATAAAACATTCTTTTGGAATATAATTATGAATATTACGGGCGCCAAAGTAAATAGGAATACAACCTGCATAAATAGCATTAAAGATTTTTTCAGTAATAAATGAAGATTCACTCATGTTCTCAATAGTCAAACAAAATTTGTAGTTAGAGAGTATTAGATTTTTATTTTTTATGGATCCTTTATAATAAGGGGGTAACTTTAAAAAATATTTTGATTTTGTTCCTCTTATAAATTTCAAAAACCAACTTAATAAAGATTGATCCCACATATAACCATAAAGATTAAACTGATCACCTAATTTAATAAATAAAGTCTCGTATGCACTGTATTTGAACTCACATAATGATCCTTTTTCATATGAACCTTTATTTGAACTGATAGATATTAAAACCTTTTTCTGGAGAAATCTTTGAGAGTTAATTTCTTGAAATTTGATATTAGGTATAGGCAATTTAATTATTGTATTTATAGATTTACCTCCACAACAATTTTCTGACCAAGAAAAAGTTCTATCAAAGAGAGAAGCATATAAAGGATCAAAGTTTTCATTACATATAATTCTTGGTTCAAAGGCAATAAGGTATTTTTTTATTTTTTTATTTAATTTCTTTTCCTCTTTAAAAATATTCCTTGATGAGGTATCAGATCTTATAAGGTTGAAAACTATAAACTTTAATTTTTGGAATAAATTCCCATATATTGGATATACAGAATGTAAATCAAAAAATAAAATTGCCTTCACTTGTTTTAAATCTTGTTTTGCAAATGGTTCAGATATAAATCCCTTTTTTAAAAAATCTTTTACTAAGGTTTTGATATATTGATTTCTGTTATCATCATCACTTTCTTCAAATAACTGCTTATTAGAACCTAAGAATTGAAATAAAATAATGTTTTCTTTTGGCAGCATTAAAAATTAAATATAAAAGACTTCTTTTAATTTATATAACTTAATTGTTAAGGTTGACAAAAAATAATAATTATTGATAGATTTTATCTTAAATAATTAAGTCGTTATCGAAAAAAATCTTCTTCAAGAAATTATTAAAAAATCTAGTCTTAAAGCACTAGAAGTATCTTACAAAACAAGTTCTGGACATATAGGAGGGAGCCTATCCTTAATACAAACTCTTTCTTATTTTTTGCATAAAACATCAAATCATACAACTAATTGGAAAATTATTTTAAGTAAAGGCCATTCTTCCTTAGGCTTATATTCTCTTTTTGAGACTTTAGGTATAGAGAAAGACCTAACTAGCAAATATTGTCAAATCCCTAACGGCTTGCATGGACATACATGTTCAAGAGCATCTGAATTTATTCTTGCGAGTACTGGCTCTTTAGGTCATGGACTACCAATAGCTGCTGGATACTCATATGCCTCGAGAAAATTAAAGAATGACTGCAGAACGATCTGTATTACTGGAGATGGAGATTTACAGGAAGGGTCCAATTTAGAGATCTTCCATAGTCTTATAAGACTAAAAGATTGTGAGTTGAAAATCATAAATGATGACAACTCCTCAGTAGAAAGTAACTTCGTAAAAACAAATGATTTTTTTTTCAATCTAAAAAATAATTATAAAGGAATAGACATAATTAGAAGTTTTGATATGACTTTTTTTAAAGATCATAAAGATCTTAATGAATGGTTATCATTGCCAGGATTAAAAATAGCTAATTGTAAAACATTAAAAGGATTTGGATTTAAAGAAATGTATAATAATCCAAAATGGCATGCTGGTATTCCAAATGATTTAGAGTACTCCAAATTTATATCTAATTTTAATTTTAATCTTAAAGATGCGTAATAGAGTTTTAAAAAAAATTTCTGATACTTTTAAAGCTGATAAAGAACTTTTTCTAATGCTTGGAGATTTAGGAGTTTTTCAATCAAGAGATGCCCATAAAGTTGATGAATTCAGATGTATTAATTATGGGATAATGGAACAATCGATGTTAGGTTTTGCCTCTGGGATAAGCATTGCTAAAGCTTACCCAATAATATATTCAATTACTCCATTTATTATTGAAAGATGTTACGAGCAACTTAAATTAGATTTTGGCTATAACAAATGTAAAAGTTTAGTAATTTCTGCAGGGGGCAGTTTTGATTACAATAAACTTGGCCCTACTCATTATTGCCCAAATGATATATCACTTATGATTAAGGCTAATTGTAGAGATATTTATTTACCTTGGAATGAGTTACAAGCCGAAAAATTTATTGGAAATATTCTTAAGAAAAAGTGTTTTACCTATTTCAGGTTAAGTACTGAAGAGATTGATAATTACACTATGCCAAAAGATATTTCAGAAATTGATTTGAAAGAGATAAAAAATGATATTTTTATAGGCATAGGACCTGATTCTTATTTATTAGCAAATCATTTAAAGCACGCTTTAAATTTTTCTGTAAGCACAATAAACGAGGAATTAATAAATATAATTTTAAATATTATTAGAAATGGCATAAACATAACAATTATTGCAGGCTTTAATTTGGACTTCTTACTAAATTTATTACAACAAAATAACAAGAGCCATAAATCAATAATCGATAGTAATGGATGTTTAACTCTTATTTATAGTATGGATACTAAATATGATTCTGCTGAGAAAAAGATATCACACCTTACATCTAATTTATTTTTTAATCGATTCAAAATAAAATGAAAAATAAAATTTTAAGAGAACTTATAATTTATTGGGAGAAATCCTTTAATTATAAATTCCCAAATAAGGAAAGGATTTCGATTCCTGGATTTAATGTTAATAATTTAGATAAAATATATGAACTTGATTTAGAGGAAACAGAAAAAATATTAAGAATAATTAGCCAAGTAAAGCATAATAAAGTAGACAATAAATCAGTTGCTAAATGGAATAAAGGTTGGGGTCAGAATTATATTGATATTTCTGATAATAAAATAATCGAACCATATATTGTCCCTTATTATTTTGGTAAATACCCGCTTTCTAGAATAATGGGCAAATTTATTGCTCCTAAATCTTATAAGTTTCCCATTGAATTAAAAAATATCGTAAAAGCAAAATGGGATATTCCTGCAATAGAGCGTTGGCATTCGATAGAACATTCTTTAGTAAGATTAATGATGCAAAATCTCGTTTATTTGCCTTTCCTGAAAACTATTCTAGAAACTGATTTAAAAGAAATAAATTTTTATGAGCTTGGAGCTGGTACAAATCATAATTTATATTTTCTAAAAAAGTTTATTGATTATCATTTACCCAATAATAAAGCAAACTATATTGCGCTTGATTGGTCAGACTCTACTAAGGAAATAGTCAAAAATATGGGCCAAAATTTTTCATACAAATACATAAATTATTACAAACCTGAAACTTTTCCTCTTATTAAAGAAAATAGTTTTATCTTCTCTCTCGCCAGTTTAGAGCAAATTAATATATCCTCTGAAACAATATTAAATTTTATTGCCGAATCAACTCCAAAACTTGTTATAAATATTGAACCAATATCTCAAACTCTTAGTATAAATTCGCTCTTAGACAAACAATCAATAGCTTATATGGAGTCAAGAAATTACTTACCAGATTTTATATCTTCAATCTTAAAAATTAAAATGAATAAATTCAATAGTCTTTACTTTGACATTTCTAGATCAGGAGTAGGTTCCCAATTCATAGATGGATATTCTGTAGCTAAGTGGTCTATTTTATGAGAATACTTATTACAGGAGCCTCAGGCGTAATAGGAAAATCATTAGTAAAACACTTAGCTAAAAGTAATACATCTATAGAGGCCACATATAATAAAAATAAATTAACAAATTCTTCAGAATACGATATAAACTATATACCTTATGTTGAATTACTTAAAAATAAAGAACAAAAAAAATATGATCAAATTTGGCATTTTGCTACATATGGTCAGCCTGCAAAATTCATGGAATCATGGAAGGACGTTATAAAACTAAATGTAAGTGATTTAGAAAATTTGACAAATTTATTAAAAAATAATGGTCATTTCTTTTACGCCTCAACAAGCGAATTATATGGAGATCAGAAATCTGATGAATTCACAATCCCATGCTCAGACCCTCTTTCTCAAAGATCAATTTATACTGAATCAAAAAGATTAGGGGAAGCTATATTAAACAAAGAGTTAGGAAATAGAGCTACATTTTTCAGAATTTGCCTAGCATATTCACCCAATTTCTTAATTGGTGATAAAAGAGTAATGTACGAATTAATAATGAAAGGATTAACTAATCATTCTATCAAACTTATTGATGAAGGATCTAGTCAAAGACAATATTTGTATATAGACGACGCAATTTACATGATGAGAAATATTGCATCTAATTTAAATAATAAAAAATATAAAATAAATGGAGCATGGAATATATGTAATCCTTCGAGGATATCTATATTAGAATTAGCAAAATTAATTGCAGATTTGTTAGATAAACCTGTCATAACTGGACCAAAAGATATAAATCCTTTGCACGCATTATCTAATATAGAAATCATCCCTAGAAGATATCAAGAAACTTTCGGCAAATATAAATATACAGACTTAAAGAATGGAATAAAAAAAGTTATTAAATCTGCTGAGAAACAATTAAATATCTACAAATAAAGTTTAGAGGAGAATAAATCTGCCTGTTCTTTTGAATGAGTGATTACTATAAGAATTGAATCTTTTGCCTTTGAAAGGAGCAACTCTGTAAAAATCAAAGATGTATTTTGGTCAAGAGCAGAAGAAGGTTCATCTATAATTATTATTGGCTTTATATTAGAAGTAATTTTTAAAAGTGAACATCTTTGAGCTTGACCTCCAGAAATATTTCTACCGAAATCAGAGATATGATAATCCAGGAAGTTATCCCCAAACTCATTTTTGAGTCCTAATTTTATTCCATTTTCATATAACAAATCTTTATCTATTTCTTCATTTGATCCAAACAAAATATTTTCATATAAGGTTCCGCTAAATAAAAATGGGGATTGAGATAAATAGGATATATTTTTATAATATCTAAGAGCATCAATTTTATTTATATCATTATTATTTATTGTAATTTGTCCACTTGTTGGAACTAATAATTTCAAAATCAATTCTACTAAAGTTGTTTTACCTGAACCACTTTTACCAACGATTGCGGTAGGAATTCCTTGTTCAAATTCAAAGTTTTTAAAACTTAATTTTTTATTTTCATTATATTCATATTTTAAATTAAGAATATTTATTTTATTCTTATTTTTTTTAGAAATTATATATTCTTTGACCAATTCTTTCTCTTCAATATTTAATTTTGTTAGGAATTTCTTTCCTTTTAAAGACAATATAAATATCACATTATTTATTGATGCAGATGAAGATTTTATAAAAGCATAGGCTGAATAAGTTTGTTGTACTGCAGGTAAAACTCTATTAAAAGCAAAAAGTAAAGTCCCTAATTGTGCAAAAATTAGTAAACTTGATTTACTTGTCAAAGAAAAAAGTATAAAGCCAGTAAATAATGATAAACAGACAGTTTCTACAATATATCTAGGCGTTTGTGAGTAAATAAGAGTATTTGCATAGCTTTTTCTAAGTTTAATTTCATTATTTGTGAAATTTTTTATTTGATTATCTGAGGATCCACCTATTATAAAGTCAACGATAGAAGCCATGGTAGATCTAGCCAATGAAGTTTCTACATGATTATATTTAGTAATATTTTCGCCATTAACTTTTAATTTTTTTGCAAAAGTTAGGCCTATCAATAAATAGGATATAGAAATAAATAATCCAGAAATTAAAAAAAGTTTTGTTTCTATTATCAATAATGATAATGATATAAAAATTAGAATTATTATATTTGAGACTAAATTTGCACAATTTGATAGTGCTTCAGAAGTTCTGGGTATATCTTGAATTAATATTGATAAGAATTTAGATTGATTTACAGATTTCAAATTTACATATTCTTGGTTAATTATTTTTTTAAAAGATTTAGAAGAGATTCTAGAACTTATTGAGGCAGCAGTTCTATACTGAAAAGATATCAAAACTACCCTTAATATTCCACAAAAAACTACAGTAGATAAGAATCTATAAGCCTCTTTTAATACAATTCCATAATTATTATTTTCTAATTTAACTATATTATCGTTACTTATTAATGAAAAAGATTCTATAAAAGGCTTTATGGATGTAAGAACTAAAACTTCACTCAAACTCATACATAAAGCCATAAAGATAATTAAAAAGCATAAAAATTTATATTTTTTTGGTAAAAAAGAAATTAATTTTATTAAATTTTTCATTTTTATACTTTAGATTTTTTCTTTATTGCTGAAGAAAAAGAAACCGCAATTATTTAACTTCTTGAAAATTATCATTTTGTAAGATCCTCTATTGAATTATTTACTTTGAAGCCTTTATTCAATAAGATCTTTTCCTTTTCGGCCTCTTGCAAATCATTTTCCAACATTTCATTTATCAATTCTTCGAGAGAAATTTTAGGTTCCCAACCTAATTTATTTCTTGCTTTAGCAGAATCGCCTAAGAGGGTATCAACTTCTGCTGGTCTAAATAGTCCTGGATCAATTTTAATAACAATCTTGCCATTATCAATTCTGAAACCTTTTTCTTCAATTCCTTTTCCTTTCCAATTGATCCCACCCCATCCAAGAAATTTTGCAGATAAATTAATAAAGTTTCTTACACTTTCTTGTATACCTGTAGAAATAACATAATCATCTGGTTGGTCTTGTTGAAGCATAAGCCATTGCATTTCAATATAGTCTTTTGCATGACCCCAATCTCTAAGAGCATTTAAATTCCCCATATATAGGCAACTTTCCATTCCTAGCGAGATTCTAGCTAGACCTCTTGTGATTTTCCTCGTAACAAAATTTTCTCCTCTACGAGGAGATTCATGATTAAACAAAATCCCATTACAAGCAAACATCTCATAAGCTTCTCTATAGTTTACAGTTATCCAATGAGCGTATAATTTTGCTATCGCATATGGACTTCTTGGGTAAAAAGGAGTTTTCTCATTTTGAGGAATTGATTGAACTTTTCCATATAATTCACTAGTGCTTGCTTGATATATTTTTGTTTTATCTTTTAGGCCACTTTGTTTTACAGCTTCAAGAACCCTAAGGGTCCCAAGAGCATCGCAGTTAGCAGTATATTCCGGAGAGCAAAAACTTACTCTTACATGACTTTGAGCTCCTAAATTATAAATTTCATCTGGTCGAACTTCGTCAATTATTCTATGGACATTTGAACTGTCAGTTAAGTCACCATAATGTAAAAAAAATCTAACATCTTTTTCATGTGGATCTTTATATAAATGATCTATACGAGAAGTATTAAAAAGACTTGTTCTTCTTTTTAAACCATGAACTACATATCCCTTATTTAATAAATATTCAGCAAGATAACTACCGTCTTGACCAGTTACTCCAGTTATTAAAGCGACCCTACCTTCCGTTTCCATCTATTTCAATTTATATCCTTTGGTTATATATTATCTTATTGTGGTTTTTTCTTTAAAGATAAATTATTAGTAATTCTAAAATACTTTCAGCCCATCATCCTTTTTAATATTAAACTGATTCATAACAAGAATTTAATTATGGATCATAATGAATAAACTTCCACAAGATATAAAAGTTTTTAATCACTTAAATTTTCCCGATCAGCGGGGTGATCTTAAATGCATATTTGAAAGTGAACAAAATCTTGAAATAGAAGGATTTTCTTCTAAAGTAAGCAACTCTAAACCTTTAGTTGCGAGAGGAATACATTGGCAAAACCAAAAATCTCCTCAAACCAAGGCGATTTCAGTATTAAAAGGATCAATAACTGACTTTCTTATAAATTTGGATAAAGATTCTAATGATTTTGGCAAGTTTTTCACATATGAATTAAATGCCCAATCAAATAAAACAGTCTATATTCCAGCACATTATGGGCATGGATTTTTAGCGCAAGAAGAGACAACTTTCTTTTATTTTTGTTTTGGGAAATATTCAGAGAAAAATGAAATAACCATAAACTTGAAAAATTTAGTAAAAAACAGAACTTCATTAAATACAAATAATTGGATTATTAGTCAAAAAGATGAAAAAGCCAAATGTTTTAATGATATTTTTAAAAAGTAAATTATTAGTAATAAAATTAATTTCAGACAATTTAACAATTTGAATCAAAAAACATATAATTACCATTTCAGACTTATTACTTTTTTTTTATGGTAAAATTAGCTTAATCTTAAAGAAAATTAAATTTTTCATAATCTAGATAATTTAATGTTTCAGAAATATAGAGATTCCTTAAATAAGGCTTTAGATTCAATTAACCAAGATAGTTTAGATATCTTATATGGAGAAATAAAAAAAAGATTAGATGGTACCTCATCTATCCATATAATAGGAAATGGAGGAAGTGCAGCTAATGCAAGTCATGTAGTTGGAGACTATACGAAGACATTTACTTTTATGAATCTAAAAATAAAAATTTATACTCATTCTGATAATATTTCATATTTAACTGCTGCTTCTAATGATTTAGATTACAATGAAATTTATTCAAATTTAGTTGGAACTATTATTGATAAAGATGATTTATTAATCCATTTATCAGGAAGTGGTAATTCTTTAAATCTAATAAAGTGTGCTAATAGGGCTAAGAATTTAAATATCAAACAAGTTTCGATTTCAGGATTCAATGGAGGCAAAATAAAAGATATTGTTGATACTGCTATTCACATAAAATATCCTGATATGGAAATCAGTGAGGATTGTCAAATAATAATTTTCCATTATATAAAGCAAAGATTAGTTGATGAATTCGAAGACAAAGATCCATACAGCGATCATAAATTAACTAAATATCAAAAAAGAGTAATTGAAGATTTAATAGCATGATAATTATTTCAAGATGTCCTTACAGAATTTCATTATTAGGAGGTGGCTCAGATTTAGATTGGTTCGTAAAGGAAAATGATTATGGAATCTGCTTAGGTTACGCATTGTCAAAATATACCTACACCGTAATAAACCAATTACCATCGAGAGCTAAAAGAGGTATTTTAAATTATTCTTCAAGAGAAGAATATTCTAAAATAGACGATATTGCACATCCATTAATAAAATCTGCATTTGAAGAATTAAATTTAAATGATTTGCTTGAAATTTCATCATTTGGATTTGCCTCAAGAGGTTCTGGCCTTGGAGGTTCTTCTTCGTTCTTACTTGCCTTACTTAAAGGACTTTTTAAAATTAAAAAAGAAGCATTATCAAATAATGATTTGGCTTATCTAGCTTCAGATATTGAAATAAAAAAACTTAAAAAACCCATAGGTAGACAAGATCATTATATTTCTTCTAGTGGTAACATCTCATGTTTTAAATTCCTGAAAGATAACAACAAAATAGATAAAATAAATTTAAACCATTCAAAAGAAATATTTATCAAAAAATTAAGTGAAAAACTATATTTAATTCCATCATTTATTTCAAGATCTGCTGACAAGGTTTTATATAAATTAAAAGATTCTTCTTCAGCAAATGATGAATTACTAGAAATTAGAAATATCTCAGAAAAGTTTATAAAATTAAATGATAACAGAGAGCATGTCATAGAGGAAACATTCAATAGTTGTGTAAGGGATTCTTGGGAAATTAAAAAAAATATGACCGGAGTAATGTCTGGGATACTTAATGATCAATATAATGAGCTAAATAAATTACCTTTAAATTGGATTAGGTTATTAGGTGCAGGTTCTGGTGGTTACTTTTTAATATCTACAAAATTAGACAATAAAAATACTGAAGAAGAACTGAGTAAGCTTGGTATGAATGATTTTTTTCAGGCCTCAATAAGTCAATCAGGATTAGAAATTATACATGATTGCTAATGATTGAAGATATAACAGTAGTAATTGCTATTGGAGGAGAAGGCAGTAGATTAAAAAAAATATCTGGAGACATACCGAAACCACTTTTCCCAATATGTGGTATTTCTACATTAGAAAGAGCACTAAATGAATTAGATAAATATGGCTTTAAAAAAGTTATATTATCTACTTGTTTTAGAAAAGAGTTATTTAAGGATTTCATCAAGAATAACGCTTTTAATTTCGATGAATTAATAATTTTTGAAGAAGAATTTCCTCTGGGAGAATGTGGTTCTTTATGGAAAATCCAGGATCAACTTAGTTCTAAAACATTATTTATTAATGGAGATTTAATCTTCAGCATTGATTTCAAAAAACTATGTGCATACGATACAAATTTAAGTGCAGACATAACATTAGTTACTCATCCTTCTTCTCATCCTGAAGACTCTGATATGATTTCAGCTCCTAACGGATCTTATGTAGAAAAATTATTTCTCAAGGATAGAGACTATAGAGAAGATGAATTTAAACCGTTATTAGGTTTTGCAGGAATTTCTTTATTCAAGACATCAATTATTGATGAATTCAAACTTTTAAAAAATCAAAGTAAGTTCAACCTATTCGGTTTTCTAATTAAAAATGCATTTGAGAAAAAGAAAAAGATTTTTTCATACAACACATCTGAATATATTAAGGATATGGGTACTGAGAAAAGATATTTCGAAGTGACTAAAGCTATTAATAAAAATATTTTAGAAATGAAGAATTATACAAACTTTCAAAAGGCTCTTTTTATTGATAGAGATAATACACTTATAGAATGCAATGTTAATAGTTATATTTTATGTATAGATCAGATTAAGTTTTTAGATAATAATATTGAAAAATTAGCCAAACTATCTCAAAATTTTTCATTAATCTCTATAGTTACAAATCAACCTCAAATAGCAATGAATAAATTATCTTTGCAAGAATTAGAACATATAAATAATTATATAATTCATTATTGCAGAAATAAGTCGCTTTTAATAGATACAGTTTCATGGTGCCCACATCATCCGCATATGGGATATGAATCCGAGAATAAAATCTTAAAGACAGATTGTTTTTGTAGAAAACCAAAACCAGGAATGTTACTTAAATTGGCTTATGAAAGAAATATCGATTTAAAATCATCATTACTTATAGGCGATTCACACGTTGATGAAAAGGCAGCAAAATCAGCTGGATCTGGTTTTATTAATATATTAAATTTATGAGTTACAGTTTTTTTGGGACGTGTTTTGAAGATATAGAAATCCTAGTTGATTGTCTAATTTCTATGGCAGATCAGTCTATAGTTCCAAATGAAATTATAATTATTGACTCAAGTAAAAAACCAATTAATTATAATCTTTTCGATGATATTTTTGATCGTAAAATAACATCAATTAAATATGAAAATATTAAACTTCCAAGAGTAGAAGCTTTGAATTATGCAATTTCCAAAGCCAATTCTGATTACTTATTTAGATTTGATACAAGAACAAGATTTTCGAGCAATTATGCTGAAGAGGCATTAAAAATTTTAAATAAACAAAATATCTCCAAGATCGATATTGGTGGAGTTGGAGGAAGGCAAGCTGCATATCCTGCGAATGAATCTAAAAATGCAAAAATTGCCGCAAGCATTATGGATAGAGCTTATATATTTGGCAATCCTCTTTACAGAAGAATCGAATATAGTGGAATTGTTAATTCCATTTATTTGGGTTGTTATCCCAAAAATGTTTTAGAAGAAACTCCATTTAGAGAAGAAATAAGTCTAATTTCAGAGGATAGTCAATTATGTCAAGATATTATTTCCAAAGGATATTTAATTTATAAGTCAAAAAAATTACAACTGAAATATTTATGTAGGCAAAATATAATAAACGTCTTAAAACTTTTCAGAAACTATGGCAGATGCAGGGCAAGAACTATTATTTCTGCTAAAACAATTCATGATAAAAAAAAATATATTCTTATTTTTATAATTGCCTTAATAATTCCAATTCTTAACTTTCTAATTTTCAAAGAAAAAGTATTTTTTTCGATACTTTTTATCCTTCTAGTACCGCTTTCATATAATATTTTTCATGAAATTAAAGATTATGGCTTCAAAAAAATTTTTTATATGCCTTTTTTGGGCCTGATTGCACAATTAAATTGGGGCCTAGGGCTGATTGAGACCTTTATATTTTTTAAATTTATAAAGAGTAATAAATCTAATTTTTTAAAATAAGTTTAGTTAAATAAAAAATTTAAATTTTATCTATAAAAATCAATATTAAATAAAAGCCCTTAAATATATAAATTTTATAGATTAAAATATACTTATAAATAACTGAAAAAATTTATTTAAATATAAAAAAATAATGGGAAAAAGAATAAAAAATATTTGCTGTATTGGGGCAGGATATGTTGGAGGTCCAACTATGGCTGTAATTGCGCATAAATGCCCAAGTTTAAATGTCAATGTTATTGACATCAGTGAAGAAAGAATAAAAAGTTGGAATAATAAAAATACCGATGAGATTCCTATCTATGAGCCTGGCTTATCTGAATTAATAAAAAAATGTAGAGGAAAAAATCTTTTTTTCTCTAATGATATTAAAAAACATATTGCAGAAGCAGATATGATATTTATTTCAGTAAATACACCAACTAAAACTAAAGGCATCGGGGCAGGTAAAGCAAGTGATTTAAAATGGGTGGAATCTTCAGCCAGGCAAATAGCGATGTATGCCAATGGCTTCACAATAGTTGTTGAGAAAAGTACTCTTCCTGTAAAAACTGCAGAAGTTATAAAATCTATACTTCAAGCAGCCCAACAATCAAATAAGAATAAAAAAAATTCAGCTACTTTTAGTGTTTTATCTAATCCAGAATTTCTTGCAGAGGGCACAGCAATTAACGATCTTATAAATCCAGATAGAGTTTTAATTGGTGGTGAAGACGAGGATTCTATTGAAGCTCTATCTCAAATTTATAATAATTGGGTTCCTAAAGAAAAAATCCTGAAAACTAATATATGGAGTAGTGAATTAGCTAAACTTACATCTAATGCTTTTTTAGCCCAACGAATAAGTTCCATAAATTCTATAAGCGCTTTATGCGAGGCGACTGGAGCTGATATAAGAGAGGTATCTAGGGCAATAGGGACAGACTCAAGAATTGGTTCAAAATTTTTAGAATCTGGTCCTGGGTTTGGTGGTAGTTGTTTTAAAAAAGATATTCTCAATTTAGTATATTTATCTGAATATTTTGGTCTACCTGAAGTAGCCTCATTTTGGAATGAAGTCGTAAAGATAAATACTTGGCATCAACATAGAATTGCAGAGTTAATTACTAAGAAACTTTTTGGAACTTTATCAAGTAAGAAGATAGCTATTCTTGGATTTTCTTTCAAAAGTAATACTAACGATACGCGTGAATCAGCAGCAATTCAAATATGCAAAGACCTTATGGATGAAGGTGCTTTTCTTTGTATTCACGATCCAAAAGTTTCGAAAGTGCAAATTGCAAAAGATTTAAATTGCGAACCTATAAATAATAATGTGGAAAGTACAGCTATTAAAGATCAAGATTATAGCGGTATCTGGCAGAGCGCTATAGATATTAAAATGGCATTAAAAAATGCTGATGCCGCTGTAATACTTACTGAATGGGAAGAATACTCCCAAATCAATTGGTTTAAATTTGCAAATACGATGAGGAGTCCTTCATGGGTGTTTGATTCACGATCAATAATTAATCCCAAAAATGTTGTAGATGCAGGACTTAATTTTTGGAGAGTTGGAGACGGAGTCACTTAATAAGACATAAATTCTTAAAATTCACAGTTCAAATTTACTAATAAATCTTTAATATTAATTTTTAAAAATCTCTTATTTAATAATTTCTGCACACATAAAGTATCCTATTTTCTCCTCACCACCAAGTAATAAAGAGAGAAATTTTGCAATTACCCTTATTAAAGGCCTAATAAATCTGGGATATTTTCTTAAGATATAGAAGAAATCTCTATATAGTTTTAAATTAATTACCTTAAAGCCTACTGAATTTACTAATTCCTTTAATTCTCTTTTTGAAAGTATAAGCGTACCTGGTGATTCAATATTTTGAGAAATAATTTGTTCTCTTGATCTTTTGAAATTTAATTCTTTTATCGAAAAATAAAGCCAGTAAATAAAAACTACCAAAGAATCCTTGTTGTAAACCATAATTTTTGATCTTCCACCCTTTTTTAGAACTCTATATATTTCTTCTAAAGACTTCTTTATATTTCCTGAATGATGAATTACACCCCAACTATAGACAAAATCAAAAGTATTACTTTCAAAATTTAAATCAGTAGAAGAACCTACATTTAAATTGATATTTTTTAGACCCAGCAACTCTAATCTTCTTTTCGTTACTTTATAGGAAACTTCAGAAAGATCAATACCATAATAATTTTTTGCGGATTTTGCGATTAATGATGCATCTGAGCCTAGACCATATCCCACTTCAAGAACTGTTAATCCTTTTAGGAGACTAAAATCTCCAAATTTTATTATTTCTGGTTCATTTGAATAGCGCAAAGAAGAATTGAGATTAAATTGTTCTAAATTAATTTGATTTGGTTTTTTGCAGTTTATGCCAGGGCCAAAAAACCATTCTTCACATGGATTATTTAGCCAATAATCCCTTATGGAATTAATATTTCCCTTATATCTTTTAATCTTATTGATAATCATTTTTTAACCTAAGGCTAATTATAAATTTATTGAATTATAGATCATAAATCCTTCAGATCATTATTTTTAACCTATACTCCAACTAGTAAAATTTTTAGTTTTAGACTTTTTAAAAATATTCAAAATTTATTAATTAAATATTTAAGATAAAATAATCTAAAAGATAAGTATCAAATTAATGAAAAAAATAGCTATATCTCAGTCAAACTATATACCTTGGAGAGGTTATTTTGATTTAATAGCTTCAGTAGACGAATTTATAATTTTTGATGATATGCAATATACAAAACGTGATTGGAGAAATAGAAATAAAATAAAAACTAAAGATGGTCCCCTTTGGCTTAGTATCCCAGTAAAAGTTAAAGGAAAATATTTTCAAAAAATTAATGAAGCTGAAATAAATGGTCAATCATGGAAAATTAATCACTGGGAAAGTTTAAAAGCAAGTTATTCAAAAGCTCCTTTTTTTAAAGATCTATCATCAGAACTTGAGAAAATATACTTTAAAGAAAACTATATTTATCTTTCAGAATTAAATAGAAGATTAATTGAATTGATTTGTAATTATCTTAAGATTAAAACTAAAATCAGAGACTCTTCTGAATTTAATTTAAAAAATGGGAAAACAGAAAGATTGGTTAATATATGCAAAGATTTGAATGCTTGCGAATATATTACTGGTCCATCAGCAAAAGATTATATAGACCAAAATATATTCAAAGAAAATAAAATAAAACTATCATATATTAACTATTCTAAATATGGAAGATATAGTCAGCTTTGGGGTGAATTTGTAGATAATCTATCCATATTGGATCTAATTTTCAATTGTGGAAGAAAATGTTATGAGCATATGCAATATATTTGATCTTTGTGAATATATATATGTCTCTAAATTAATTTTGTCTAATTATAAAAAATAGACTAATTTTATTAATCTAGAAAATATCTTTCCAATTTTATTTTGCATATTAAATATTATCATAAATTATAACTTAATATAAAGAAGCTAATATGTGAAGATATAAATTATCAAAAAATATAAAAATATTTGCTTAAAAATTGATTTAAAATAATCTTAGAAAAAAAATTTAAAAATAAATATCTTAGTTTTTATTGTTTAATTAACAAAACTATTCCAACGACTATAAAAATAACGCCTGTAATTTGAGATTGAGTAATAGATTCTCTCAAAAAAATGATACTACAAATTAAAGTTAATAATATTGTTCCTCCATGAATTAAAGGATATATAATTCCAAGTCGAACCTGATTTATTATCTTTAACCACCAAATAATTGATAGAGATAATGCTATACCACCAGCAAAAATATATGGATCAAAAAGGAAATTAAAAAACTTATCACTAAAAATATTAAGATCTTTTTGATTCAAATAATTCAATCTCGATTTTAAAATCAAATTTGAAGTTCCTATTAAAAAAATACTTGGTAAAGCTAGTATTAATTCTTTCATAAAAATCCTTTATAAATTTTATTATATTATTTATTAATAAATAAACATTTGCAAATATATTTTTAATATTATTTAAATGATTTAAATTTCTGAAAAATACCACCGCACAATTTTTTATTGATTCTTTCAATTTTTAAAGTTTTTTTGTAAATATTTATTTTTATTGTTTTTGATAATGTATCTTATTAACTATGTAATTTTAACTTTGATGAAAAAAGGAAGATATTTAGAATTAAAAATGATTTTAAAATTTTTGAATATTATTTCATCATCTTTAATAATATCATTTACTTTTTTGAGTTTAATTATAGGTATCAAATATAAAAACAAAATTTCTAGTTTATTACAAAAAGGAGTTTATGAGAGACCTAAGTCTCCTTTTGAACCCTATAAATCAGAATACCGCTTGAATAAGAGCGAAAGATTCTCGGGTAGAGAACTTGATAAAATTTGGGCTAAAAAATTGTTAAATGGTGGATACATATTGCACTTTAGACATGCAGAAAGAGAAAAATGGTTTGATGTCGAAAAATATGATTCTTTAGAGTCAGACTTGCATAGTAATGGAGTAAACGGTACTAGATACGCAGAGAAAGATTATTTTTCAAAAGCTGTATGTCTTAGTGAAAGAGGAAAAGTACAAGCCAGAGCAATTGGTGAACATCTACAAAATATATCTTTCCCTGTAGGTTATATATTATCTAGTCCTAGCTGTAGAGCACGACAAACTGCAGAATTAGCATTTAATAAATATTCAGATCTTGATAGAAATCTAGTTCATGCAGGTCCTTATACGGAAGATATTAATAAAAGAATTGAACTATTAAGGAATTTATATTTAGAATTACCTATTAATGATAGTAAAAATACAATAGTTAGCGCACATAATGGAGTAATAATGCCCCAAATGTTTGATAATGTTGCTTCTCTTCCTAAAATGATTAATCTTGAGGAGGGAGGTTTTTATGTTATTTCTAATAAAAATGGAAGATTAATTCTAGAACACGAATTCGATCATTTCAGAAGTTTTATTAGGCATTTTTATGAAAGATAAATTTCCTGGATTTAAAACACAAACCATTTAATCTAAAAGAATAAACATAATCCATCAAATGATTAATAAAGATATTGATCTTGAATATACAAAATATTATAAAGGGAAAAAACTATCAAAATTGTATCCTACTGAGTTTGTGGTAAGGTCTTTTTTAGGTACCTATCCTAATTTAAAACCAAATTCTATATCTTTTTATAAAGGTAAAAAAGTTTTGGACTTGGGTTGCGGTGATGGTAGAAATATTCCTTTTCTTAGTGATTTAGGATATAGAGTTTATGGACTAGAAATTAATAAAGAAATTGTGGAATTTTGTTCAAAGAATTTAGAGTTTAATAATTACAAAGCTAATTTGCAAGTTGGTAATAATAGTAATACCAACTTTCAAAAAGAATTCTTTGATTGTATCATTGCTTGTCATTCATTTTATTATCTAAACAATAATGATTGCTTCAGCTCAAATCTAAATGAGATTAGCAGAATTTTAAAAAAAGGCGGAAGATTAATATTTTCTATTCCAAATCAAAAAAGTTATCTTTTGAGATATGCAGAAATTCTTGAAGATAATTATGCAATTATAAAAGATGATCCATTAGGAATTAGAAATGGATTAAAAATAAAATTTTTTGAAACTGAAACCCAAATTATCAATTTCTTAAACAGAAAATTTGAAGAATTTAAAATTGGTTTTTGTGAGAATAACTGGTGGGGTCTTGAGGAGTTTTATTGGACAGTTAGTTGTACTTCAAAATAAAATGTACTACTTGGAAAATTGGTATAATAGTGATGAAATATTAAACGTTTATTCGAAACTTAAAAATAAAGAGTTGGTCTCTTTGAATGAACGAAAAGCAAATATATTTAATCCAAAATTTCTAAAATATCAATTTAATGAAACTATAAACTATTTACCTGTTAACTCCTATTCCTCTTTCAACATAATTAATGAAACTTCGATTATTATGCTTGAAAATATAATAAAAGAAATATCTTCAAAAAATATAACAACATTATACTTCCCATTAATAAGTAAATTTGATTTAAAAAAAACGTTCCCTAATAAATTAAAAGGTATTTATTCTGAGAGATTAAATAGTTACTATATTGATCTGAACAAAACTGAAGCTCAACTTAAAAAAAATATTAGTAATAGAAATAGGAAAAATACCGAATTAGATAAATCTTTTTATGAATTTAATATTGCAACAAATGAAGAAAAAAACTATTTTTTTGAACTTTATAATAGTTTCATGTCTTCAGTTGGAGCTAATAATTCGCAATTTATAAGCTCAATTTTTATGAAGGAAATATTAAAACTTGAGAATAATTTTTTATTTTGTTTAAAAGTCAATCAAGAGATTACGTTAATGCATTTAATTGGCATTAACAAAAGAAATGAAAATGCCGATTTTGTTTTTTCTGCTTCTACAAATAATGGTTATTATTATGGTTATTTGATGTTGTGGAATGAAATAATTTTTTTGAAATCATTAGGATTTAAAAAATTTTTTTTAGGGGGAGGAGTCAGGAAGAATGACGGTATCGATAATTTTAAAAAAAGATTAGGGGGTGAAGTTTTATACAATGGTGGTCTAAAATTAGTTGTGGATCAAGAAAATTATCTCAAAGAAATTAATAAATTTACAACCTTAAAAGAAAATTCTTCTTTTTTCCCTATTTACCTAAAAGATCAGATTTTCTCAAAAACCATATAAGAAATTAAAAATTCTTGAATAGTTGATTTTTTATAAAAACCATTTTTCTGAAAAATATTAACTAAATTTTTCTCATCAATTTTATTAACTTTAGGAGAGATAAATGGTTCTTGAATTAATGAGAATATTTTAAATAAAGATAATTCATATTTTTTTTTCTTTTTAATTCTATTTAAAGAATTTTTTATCATTAATATTAGATTGAAAATTAAAAATAAAAAGCTCATAGGCAGCAAAATAAAGAAAAGTAATCTATACTTTTTTAATTTTCTGAAGATAAATTTTAAAGGATTTAAAGCATAATAAATCCTTCCAAAAATGTTCTTACTAAGCAAACCTAAAATAATTGATGTTTTAGAATTTCTAAGAAAATAAGAAATTATAGACATATAATTTTCAGCTACTGTTATTACACCTGTACAAAATATACAATCTATAGCTCCTTTATTAAAATTTAAATTTTCAACATTTGACCTAATAAAAATTATAGGTATATTATATTTCTGTTTTTCCCATCTCTTTTTTGCTAGATAGATACTATCTGATGAATCTACACAAACTATGCCTCTAGGATTTTGCCTGGCTATGATTTCTAAATGTCTACCATCACCAACCCCAGCATCTAAAACTATCTTATTTTTCATAAGAGTATTATTTTTATTTAATAATTCGCTCTCCAATGGATAGGTTTTGCATTCAAGTTCTTCCTTTTCAATATCCTTCCAAAAAATGTTATACATTTCTTTATTTAAATTTTTATTTGCATTATTCTCAAAAGTAAATATACCGTCTGAATTTTTTAGCTCATTTTTACATTTTTGGCAAACTAGAGAAGAATTATTTTTATTTAATTCAAATTTCAATGTGCCAGTGCATAAATTACACAGAAAAGTATTTTCAAATATTTTATTATTCATTTATTTAATATCTTTGTACAGAGATACGAAAGCAGTAATTCTTCCACAAATTGTATCGAGATTTAGATTTTTTGTAATATCAATTTCATCAACTCCATGCAAAGTCCTTTCATCATAGATAATTATATCTCCAATATCAAACTCTTTCTCGAATATAATTTTCTTTCCTTCTATTTCAACAAAAGCTCCGCCACTCTCAAAGTCTTTTCCTAATTTAGTCATATTAAGAATTACTTGATAAAAACTTATATTATTTTCTTTTGAAACTTTAGTAAGTACTGTATCTTTATGTTTAGTAAAATAACCTCCACCTGTAGGGTATTGATGAATTCTTGTAGCACTCCAAAGGCCATTATCTTCAATCTTAGAGATAGCAAATTCCTCTGGGTAGTTAGAACATAAATTTCTGATTCTTATCATAAGTTTATAAATTTTATGCATTTCAAAAATATCTTCTTCCCACATGGGATTATAAAATGTTCTAAATAATCTTGTTAAATATAATCCACTATGTGTATGACCTCCAACCAATAGTTTTTGAAAATTCCTCTGAATGTCTTTTGGACTTTCGCCAATAGTAGGATTATCATTTTCTTTTCTGAAATACTTTTTAATTTTAAAAATTGATTTTTCTATTTCATACTTTGAAATTAATCCCCTTATTATTACAAGAGAATTAGATTGTAATCTCTCTCTCACTAAATGAAAATCTAGTTCTTCTAAACAATTTACATTTAGAATATAATGCAAAGGGTTAACCTGCATATTTCCTTTAGAGTCTATTCATGTTTACTCTACATATAAGATCAGACACTGAACCATTAATGTATGTGTTTTTAACTATATGGTGAGGACGATTCTTTACTTCCATAAATACTTTTGATAGATAAATACCTAATATTCCTAGAATTGAAATAATAATGCCTCCAAAGAGCCAGATAGAGACTATTAAAGAAGTCCAACCAATTATTGTATTTCCTAATAAAAAGTATCTACAAATTTGAATCATTCCAAACAATAAAGAAATTAAGGTTATAGTTGTGCCAAAATAGAAAATTAATTTTAGAGGTCTATAAGTAAATGAAGTTATATTATTAACTACTAATGATAATTTATTTCTTAATGTATAAGTGCTAGATATCTTATTTTTTTTTGATACTTTTACAGGCATTTGTTCGAATCCGGTAATATGCCATATCCCTAATAAATAGAGTTCAGATTCTTTGAACAATAATAATGAATCAACATATTTCCTAGTCATGAGCCTTGCAGTCAAAACATTTTTAGGGAAGTTTATTCTAGATATCGCGTTAAATAATCTATAATAAATTTCACCTGAAACTCTCTCAAATAATTTCCCTTTTCTTTGTTTCTGTATACCATAAATAACATCAACATTATAATTCTCTATTTTTTTTAGAAAAAGAAATAATAATTCTGGGTCTTCCTCTAAATCACTATCTATAAGGAATACTAATTCACCATTAGAATAGGAAAGGCCTGCCATGATCGCTTTATGATGGCCAAAATTTCTGGATAGATCAACAATTTTAATTTTATTAGATAGTTTGGACTCTTCTATAGCAATATTTAAGCCCTGATCAGTTGAACCATCATTTACTATTATTATTTCGTAATTATCTCCAAATTTTTTGTTAGCACAGTAGGCAATTTTATTTATAAATGATTTTATTGTATTTTCACTTTGATAAATGGTTGTAACTATTGAGAGACTTAATTTATTTTTCACGATAATCTATTTTATTTAAGATCTATTTTATGAAATATTTTAATATTAATTTATAACTAAAATATATTTAAATCAATAATATTAATCAAACTCATTCCCTATACATTATTTTATTTTTTAAATTATAAAAAATTTTGTTAAAGTTTTTTATTATTTTGAATATATAGTAAATAATTCTTAAATTTTAAAAATTCTAAATTAGAGAAATTCAATTCTCCAAAGTTAATAATTTATATAAATAAAATCTATCTTTTTTATTTTGAATTTATTGACAAATAGGGTTATTTAATAAAGAATTTCTCAAAAGGGTTTATCTTAATTTTAAGATAACAAAACTAAATCCTAAATTAATTTTTTCGAATTAATAAGAAACTTTAATTCCAAATATAATTGAAAGTGATAAGTAAGAACTACATGCTAGAAAATAAGGGATTTCTGATTTTCCACTTGATTGCCAAAAATATATTTCCAAAATTTTAATAAAATACCAAAAAATGTATACAAAAAAAATATTAATTGAAAAATTCTCCCACTTTATGCAAAAACAAGGAAATTAAAAAATCTCATATTAGTTTTAATAAACTATATTTTTTAGTTTGAACAAGTTTTAAAATTAATTTTTTATAATCATTTATTCCATAAGGGAAAAAGCTGCCTTTATAATCTTTTGAATTATAGAACTCACAATCATTTTGAATTTGATTAGACTTCTTTAAACCAATATCAATAACATCAATTTTTAATTTATTTTCTTTATTTTTATCCAAGAGTGCAATGCATGCTCAATAAGCTGAAAGATCTGATCCAACAACAGGAACTTTCATTGAAAAATATCAAAGTATAGTATTAAATGTATTAATTATAAAAATATATGAGTATAGAATACATTGTTAAAGTAAATAATGATTAGATAGATTTATGATCCCATTTAATAAGCCATTTCTTACGGGCAAAGAATTAAAATATATAGATCAAGCTAATAATTTAGGCCAACTTGCTGGGGATGGATATTTCACAACTGAATGTAAAAAATGGCTAGAGAAAAATACTTCTACTAGCTGTGCCTTGCTTACACATTCATGCACTGCTGCTCTGGAAATAGCGGCAATTCTTGCTGATATAAAAGAAGGAGACGAAATAATAATGCCATCATTTACTTTTGTATCTACTGCTAATGCTTTTGCTTTAAGAGGAGGTAAACCAATATTTATAGATATCAATCCTTTAACACTAAATATTGATACCAAGTTAATCGAAAAAGAAATTACCCATAAAACGAAAGCAATAGTTCCAGTTCATTATTCAGGGTTTGGATGTGATATGGAAGAAATTTTGAATATTGCAAAAAAACATAACTTGTTAGTTATTGAAGATGCCGCACAAGGAATTATGTCCAAATACAAAGGAGAATCACTTGGTAATATTGGTGATTTGGGTTGTTACTCTTTCCACGAAACCAAAAATATTTTTGCTGGAGAAGGAGGAGCTTTACTTATAAAAAATAAAAAGTTCATTGAAAGAGCAGAATTTATTAGAGAGAAAGGAACAAATCGTAGCTTATTCAATAGAGGAATAACAGACAAATATACTTGGGTAGATATTGGTTCCTCATTTTTACCGGGTGAACTAACAGCAGCATTTTTATTAGCGCAAATGGAAAATGCTAAAGAGATAACTAAAGAAAGATTAAAAATTTGGGATTTTTACCATAAAGGGTTAAAAGACTACAGTGAAAATGGAATAGTTTCGATTCCTTGTAACCAAGAAGATAGATTACACAATGGTCATATTTTTTATTTGATACATCAAACAAATTTTAAAAGAGACTTGTTTATTAAAAAAATGAGTAAAAAAGGTGTTATGGTAGTTTTTCATTACATACCTCTACATTTATCTCCATATTCAAGAAAAGTTTACAAAACTGATAATTTAAAATTGCCATTCACAGAATCAATATATAAAAGATTATCAAGAATTCCAATATGGCTTGGTATTGACAAAGAATTGGTTTTAGAAAAAATTATAGAAAGTTTAAAAGAAATTGAACACGAATGTAAAATCTCAAAAAAGTAAAAAATTATCCATTTATACCTGTTAGATAACAAACTCTAATAGAATTAATAATTACTCCAGAAATTAAAGGTAATAATATAATTTTCTCACTTATTTGTGATAGTTTTAAAATCTCTGATAGATATTTAATTAAAAAGGTAAATCCGACTGCAAACAAAAAACCAAATACGTAGGAATGTCCTTGCAAATGCGCAGCAAAACTTTGCTGGAATATAAAGCTAAAAAATAAAAATGACCAAACAATTGGCTGTAAAATAGATTTTGTTTTTACATTAACTTTAAGTAAAAAAAATAATCCAAATATTGATAAAAGTGCAAAAATAGCCATAGTTGATATAGACAATGAGCAGTTAAAAACCTTAATATAATTTTCCATAATATACGTTTTTTCCATATTATTATTAAGGCATAAACTATATCTATTACCTCCAAGAAATTGCAAAGATCCTAGTAAACCCCCATGATGAATATTATTCACGTTATCTATTCCTATCCTATTTAACACTCCACTATTTAATGAATTAATTCCAATTAATCTAACGCCTGCTGCTCTTATAAAATGTAATATAAATGATGATAAACAAACAAGGGAATATTTAATAAAACCTTCTCTATTTTGCAACCCATTTGGAAGGTAACTATACCCTAAATTATTTTTAAAAATATTCTTATAAATAATATTTATTAAAAATGTCAATATTAAAAAAGAAAAAATTAAAAATCCCCATATGTAATGAATAGATAATGAAATGAATAAAAAAATCAATCCTATATTAATTTTATTTTTTATAAAAAAATAAATACTACAAATATAAATCCCCAAAAATCCAACTTCATACCAAGGAGCTAACATCATTCGATATGTCCAAGGACTCGTTAAAAAAAGTAAAAATATAATAATTCCATAAAAAATTGAGTCAATATTATTCCTAACTGATATTAATAAAATACCTATTTCAGAAATCAAAATGCCAGTAAAAGAAATAAAAATGTAATCAATAAGACTACCGTAATTTAAAAATTCAAAATTTCCAAATATTTTATAGAGGATTGCTGGAAAAACATAGGTAATAATAGGAACAATATAAATTTTTCCAATATTATTTTCAATAGAATTACTTACATCTATAACATCTGACCATGAAGTATATCCAAATAATGTCAACTGGGGATTCTCAAATATATTTCTTATAGAATTAACTACTCTTTCATAGTGGTATGAAGTCCAATTTATGCCTAATGGAGAATAAGTTTGCATGAAATAAAAGAATAGGCATGCAAAGGAAAAATATAGAATTATTCTGATAACAATATTGTTTTTCAAATAAGATATATTGTTCAAGTAAATATTATTTAATTCCTTTAGAATCATTGAATATGATATTCATTAAATAAGAATAACATGTAAAATAATCTAATTTTTAGAGATTTATTTTATCCTTAATAAATTAAATATCAAAAGGATTAATTTTAATTAAAAAAAATAGAAATTAAATATAAACTCCAATTTTTTAAAATTTATTATTAATAATTAAAATTTGTATTTATAGATAATGGATATAAAATAGAAATATTTTTTATAAATTATCTCCATAACCATTTGGATTTTTTAATTGCCAATTCCAACCATCTCTACACATTTCTTCTATTGATCTCTCGGGACGCCAATTTAATATTTTTCTAGCTAATAAGTTATCTGCATAAACAACAGCAGTATCTCCTTTTCTTCTATCTTCATAAATATATGGAATCTCAACTTGATTTACTTCCTGAAAAATTTTAATTAATTCAAAAACACTTGTTCCTTTTCCGGTACCAATATTCATTTCAAGGTATTGATTTCCATTTTTCTCTAAATATTCAAAAGCTAAAAAATGTGCTTTTGCAAGATCCATGACATGAATATAATCTCTTAAAGGTGTTCCATCTTTTGTTGGCCAATCATTTCCATAAATCTTAAATTTACTTATCTTGCCTTGCGCAACTTTAACTAGTAGCGGAAAAATATTATTTGGCTGATCATTGGGATCCTCTCCTATTTCTCCAGATGGATGGGCACCTATAGGATTAAAATAACGTAAGCATACTATTTTCCAGCTGGACTCAGAACTCTTGTACAAATCATTTAATAACTTCTCAATAACAGATTTAGTATTGCCATAGGGGCTTATAGGTTTAACAATATTTTCTTCTTTAAAGGGAAGTTTATTACTTAAACCATATATTGATGCACTACTACTAAAAATTATTGTTTTACAATTGTAAGAATCCATTATCTTGAATAAATTTATAGACCCTATAAGATTTGTATCCCAATAAAGTAAAGGTAGATCTACAGATTCAGAAGCTGATTTTAATCCTGCAAGATGTATAACACCATCAAAGGGACAATTTTTTAATTTAGCTTCCTCGAATATATTTTTTATACTTTTATAGTCTCTTAAATCTGCCTGGACAAATTTGAGTTTATTTGAAGAGTTTATATTATTTGGCAAACTTAATTTTTCAATTTTTCTAATTACCCCTAGAGAACTATTTATTAAAGAATCTACAATAGTTAACTTGTAATTATTTTGTAAAAGTAAGGTACAAATATGAGATCCAAGAAATCCTGCGCCTCCAGTAACAAGAATATTTTTCATAAATTTATTATTCTTAATTATATTAGTTCTTATTTATTAATTAGTAAAATTATCTGATGAAGTAGAGAAAGAATTAAGCAAATTTCTAAGATTTATCCTCCAATCAATAGTATCTAATTCAAATTTATCAATTGTTTCTCTACAATCTAATAATGAATATTTTGGCCTCTTAGCAACTGCTCTATATTCAGCTGAAGAAATTGGTTTAATAATTGCAGGATTTTTTATTAGACCCAATTCAAGAGCATAATTTCTGATAGTTTGTGAAAATTCGTACCAATTAGTAATTCCATCATCACAAAAGTGATAGATAGATTGACCATCATCAAGAAACTTTATATTTTGTAAATCATATAAGATAAATTTCCAGCACAAATCTGATAAAGATTTGCAAGTTGTAGGACAACTAAACTGATCATTTACCACTTTTATTTCATTTTGAGAATTCATAAGCTTAAGAATCTTTGAAACGAAATTACTTCCAAAAGGGGACATAAGCCAACTTGTTCTAATAATAAAGCCTTTATTAATATCCCCTAAAATATCTATGACATGATTTTCACCAATAACCTTAGAGTAACCATATACATTTAACGGAATAGGTTTTTCTGTTGGTTTGTAAGGTATTTTACTTTTACCATCAAATACATAATCTGTACTAATGTGAATTAATTTGCCACCTGTTTCTAATAGTCCTTCGGATATATATTTTAAAGATTCGCCATTTATCTTTATAGCTTTTTCTTTATCATTTTCTGCTCTATCAACATTTGTATAGGCTCCGCAATTTACAACCCAATCTGGTTTTAAATTTATTATTTCAGATCTACATTTTTTATGATCTAACAAGTTAAATTTTTCTTTTGAAGTTTTAATTATATTGATGTTATGTGGTTTTTTTTCAATTATTGATTTGCCAAGCTGACCATTTGAACCAATTAATAAAATCCTCATTTAAAAAATTCACCTCTTGATTTTGCTTCTAATATTGATTGTGCGGAAGCATCTTTTTTAGATAAATAGGGCATTTCAATATCATTTTCTTTTAAAGGCCACTTTATTTTAATTTTTTTATCATTCCATTTAATAGATCTCTCGGCTTTGGGAACCCAATAATTATCAACTTTATAGTTCACAATTACCTCATCAGAAATTGTAAGAAATCCATGAGCAAAACCCATGGGAATCCAAAGTTGTTTGAAGTTTCGATCTGAGAGTTCTATGGATGCCCATTGTAAAAATGTTTTAGATTCTTCTCGCAAATCGACTACTACATCAAAAATAGACCCTTTAATACAACGTATTAGTTTTCCTTGTGAGAAAGGATCTAATTGATAATGTAATCCTCTTAAAACTCCTTTATTTGAAGTTGAAATATTATCTTGAACAAAATTGATATTATTAGAAATTTCTTTATCAAAAAGCTTCATATTCCAGCTTTCATAAAATAATCCTCTTTCATCTTTGAAAGTTTCTGTTGATAATATAATAGGCCCTTTTATAATTTGACCATTTTTACTTTTTAAAAAATTATCAGCCATAAAATTTATTTCTATATAAGGCTTTGCAAATAATCACCATAACTGTTAGCAAATGATTTGCCAATCTTTTTTATATCATTATCATCAATCCAACCCTTTCTCCAAGCAACTTCTTCAGGAGAACCTATTCTAAGACCTTGTCTTTCTTGAATAGCTTTAACAAAACTTGATGCATTAAATAATGATTCAAAATTTCCCGTATCAAACCAAGTCATACCTCTACTCATTAATAAAACATTCAGCTTATGTTTTTTAAGATAAATTTGATTTAAATCTGTAACCTCTAGTTCGCCCCTTTTGGATGGTTTAAGTGTTTTCACAATATCTACAACTTCTGAATCATAAAAATATAAACCTGTTATGGCATAGTTACTTTTTGGCTTTGATGGCTTCTCAACAATTTTTAAAACTTTACCATTGCAATCAAACTCTGGTACACCATATCTCTCAGGATCTGAGACTCTATATGCGAAGACAGTTCCTCCTTCTTTTTCTTTCCCCAATTGATTTAATTGATTGAATAAATCTTTTCCGTAATAAAAATTATCTCCTAAAATTAAAGCGACAGGATCTCTATTAATGAATTCTTCCCCAATCAAAAAGGCTTGAGCTATCCCTTCTGGTTTGGGTTGTACTTTATATGTAATATTTATTCCCAAATGATTGCCATTGCCTAATAATTCTTTAAAAGCTTCTATGTTGTTTTCCTTGACAATTATCAGAATATTTCTTATACCAGCCATCATTAGAGTCGTTAAAGGATAATAGATCATTGGCTTATCAAAAATATTTAATAATTGTTTACTCGTTGATAATGTAATAGGGTATAGTCTTGATCCCTTTCCTCCCGCTAGTATTATTCCTTTCGTAGCTAAATTATCGGTATACATTAATTCTAATAATAAATTTTTTAGTAATCCTTTTTTATTAAGTTAATAATACTATTAAGCATATTGATTTCAGAATTTTTAGTACAATTTCAAGAGTATATAGATTTATGGATTTATCTACTTTTAAAATAAGATTTAATGGTAATGTTGTTTAAAAACTAGATATTTCATTTAATATTTATATTAATCAATGACTATTTTAATTACGGGTTCTTCTGGATTTATAGGTTATCACTTAACAAAAAGATTACTTAAATCGAAAAAGAATGTAATTGGCATTGATAATCTAAATTCTTATTATGATATAAATTTAAAAAAGGCCCGATTAGAAGAACTTCATAAAATTTCAAAAATAGAAAAAGTTGATTTTACGTTTTTTAAAGAAGATATAGAAAACTATAAGAAAATAGAGACAATTTTTAAAACACATCAACCCAAAAAAGTCGTTAATCTTGCGGCACAAGCTGGAGTTAGATATTCACTAGAAAACCCATCAGCCTATATAAAGGCAAATTTAGAGGGATTCGGTAATATTATTGAACTATCCCGACAATACTCAATTGAACATCTTGTATTTGCCTCTAGTAGTTCTGTATATGGCGGAAATCAAAAATTACCCTTTAACGAGAATGATAATGTAGATCACCCTGTAAGCCTTTATGCAGCAACAAAGAAAGCTAATGAGTTAATTGCCCACAGTTACAGTCATCTTTATAATTTACCTGTTACGGGATTAAGGTTTTTTACAGTATATGGTCCTTGGGGGAGACCAGATATGGCATTATTTCTTTTTACGAAAGCAATATTAAATAATGAAGAAATTAATATCTATAATCATGGCAAAATGACTAGAGACTTTACTTATATTGACGATATTGTAGAAAGCCTTTCAAGAATTATAGATAAAGCTCCTGAATCAGATAAAAATTTCAATCATATGAAACCTAACCCTTCCACGAGTTGGGCCCCATATAAAGTTTTTAATATAGGGAATTCAAATCCAACTCAATTATTGGATTATATTGAGGCTATAGAAAAAGCAACTGGTTTAAAAGCAAAAAGAAAATATATGCCTATGCAACCTGGTGATGTTGAAAATACCTCTGCTGATACTCATAGCTTAGAAGATTGGATTAGTTTCAAACCTAATACATCTATCGAAAAAGGTGTCACAGAATTTGTTAGTTGGTATAAAATTTTTTATGGATAGAAATAAATCAAAAATGAATTATCCATCATTTGAGAATTGTACTATTGCAATAGTAGGTCTTGGTTATGTAGGTTTACCTTTAGCCATAGAATTTAGCAGAACTAATTATTGTTTAAAAAGTAAAATTAAATTATCTAGAAACGTTATTGGATTTGATATTAATAAAAAAAGAATAGAAGATTTAAAACATAATTTTGACAAAACTCAGGAAGTTAAAGAAGAGGAATTGAAAAATTTAGAAAATATTCTTTTCACAAATGACTTCAAATCACTTAATTGTGCAGATGTTTTTATTGTAACAGTCCCTACTCCCATTGATGAATCCAAAATACCTTATCTAGGACATCTAAAAAGTGCAAGTAAAATGATGGGAAAAGTTTTAAGAATTAGAAAAGAGAAAAGAAAACTAGCTCCTATTCCATTTGTAATTTATGAAAGTACTGTATATCCTGGTGCTACAGAAGAGATATGTATCCCAGAAATTGAAGACGCGTCGGGCTTAAAAGCCTCTATAGATTTTAATTATGGTTATAGCCCCGAAAGAATAAATCCTGGAGATACTGAATTAAGACTTACTAATATAGTAAAACTAACAAGTGGTAATAGCGAAATCACCTCGAAGTGGATTGATAAACTTTATAGCTCAATAGTTAAAGCGGGGACTTTTAGAACTGATTCCATTAAAATTGCTGAAGCGGCTAAGGTTATTGAGAATACACAAAGAGATCTTAATATAGCTTTAGTAAATGAATTCTCATTAATATTCTCTAAAATGAATATCGATACTCTCGATGTTTTAAAAGCTGCAAGCACGAAATGGAATTTCCTGAAATTTCATCCAGGAATAGTTGGAGGCCATTGCATAGGAGTTGACCCGTATTATCTTACATACAAATCTCAGATAATTGGTTACTATCCAGAAGTTCTTTTATCTGGCAGAAGAATAAATGACTCAATGGGCGAAAAAATTGTTGAAAAATTGGTATTAAATATGTTAAAGAATTCACTAGATATAAACGGTCAAGATTTATTAATATTAGGACTTACATTCAAAGAGAATTGCCCTGACATAAGAAATACGGGTGTCTTATCGATCATTAAAAAAGCAATTGAATTCGGCTTTAAAATCGATGTTGTCGACCCATATGTAGATCCAGAAGAAGCTACTAATTTATACGATGTAAAAGTAAATAAAAATTTCATAAATAATAAAAGATATTCTGCAGTAATAGTAGCTGTAGGGCATGATCAATTTAAAAACATGGAATTTCAAGACTGGGAAAACTTACTTAAGGAAAAATATTTTATATTTGATTTAAAGGGCATTGTTTCCAGAGATCTTAATGTAATAAGACCATAAAAATATCAATGATAAACCTTTTAAAATTAATTCAAAATGGATAGTATTAGTTTCATTGATAATAAGAAAGTTTTAGTCACCGGTGGGGCAGGTTTCATTGGCGGGTATCTAATTAGAAGACTTTTAAAAAACTCAAAATCAAATGTTTTTAATTTAGATAAACTAAATTATGCTAGTGATTTGGAAAGTATTAATGAAATTGTAAATAAGAATTCAGATATAAAAAAACGCTATAAATTTTATAAATGTGATTTATCAAACAAATCAAAAACCAATAATATTATTAATAAAATAAAGCCAGACATTATCGTTCATTTTGCAGCAGAAAGTCATGTTGACAAGTCTATTGATAATCCTTCAAGTTTTATACAAAGCAATATTTTAGGAACATACAATTTATTAGAGGCCTCTTTGAGGTATTGGGAGAACTTATCAAGATTAAAAAAACAAAACTTTAAATTTTTACATGTTAGTACAGATGAGGTTTTTGGTTCTTTAAGCTATAACGGTAAATTCAATGAAAATACACCATATTCTCCTAACAGCCCATATTCTGCAAGTAAAGCATCTAGTGATCACTTGGTTAAAGCTTGGAATAAAACTTATAATTTTCCAACGCTAATTACAAATTGTAGTAACAATTATGGGCCTTGGCAATTTCCTGAAAAACTAATCCCTCTTACAATTTTTAAAGCATTTAGAGGTGAAACCATCCCAATTTATGGGGATGGTCAAAATGTAAGAGATTGGTTGCATGTTGAAGATCACATTAATGCTTTATTAAGTGTTCTTAATAAGGGGAATATTGGAGAATCATATTGTATTGGAGGACTTTGTGAAAAAAAAAATATTGAAGTTGTGAATTTAATATGCCATTATCTAGATGAAAAAATTCCCTCCAAAAATTCACATAGTAAACTTATCAAATTTATAAAGGATAGACCTGGACACGATTTAAGATATTCAATTGACTCTACAAAAATAAAGAAGCACCTTAATTGGATTCCTAAAATCAAATTTGAAGACGGATTATTAAGCACACTTAACTGGTATTTAGAAAATATTAATTGGTTGAACAAAATAAATAAAAGAAATTAATTTATTCAAAATTACTAATTTAAAATTAAAAAAAAATTCTCTAGAAAATAATTTACTCTAAATTAATTCTTTTAAATCATTAATAAAAGAATTCTTTTTGGTAAAAATTCATAACTACATTTTTTACTTGCATTATATATCTTAAGAAAAAAAATCCTTGCATTTATGTCTTTTAAAAAGCTATGCATCCTAAAGAAGGTATCTCCTAAACAGGTTAATAAGTTCTAAATACTTAATCTTTTTTTTAATTCACTTAAAATATATTTGTTTTAAAAACTTTTGAAATTTTAAATACATCTACAAATCTATTCATCAATCCATTTCAAGAAATATTTACAATATTTTTTTAAAATTACTAAACTATCATTTTGATTTTTTTGATTTGATTCTTGTTGTGCAAATGTAGTTTTCCCTCCGTAAGATTCCTTATAGTTAAATATTTCTTTTGATTTTTGATTGATTGGTTTTTGAATATCATTTGTAATAAGACCTAAAATCTTATTTCCTAAATTAGTTAACCTATTAATAGATTCATAAAATAACTTTTTATCAACTTTCTCTAAAGAGACTACAAATATTAACCCATCTGTTATGGAACCTAATAGAGATGCATCTGTTAATCTTCCAACTGGGGGGGTGTCAAATATAATCAGATCAAAAGTTTCATCATCTCTTAACATCTTTACAAATTCATGAATTTTTCTTGAACTTAAAATTCTTGTAGGATCAGGATGTATTGTTCCACTTGAAATTAATTTCCAAGAACCATGGTTAGGTATTTCTTGAATATATTTTTGCCAATTTTTTACCCCGTCTTTCTCACTAAGAATATTTGTAAGTCCTTTTATATTTTCTAAATTAAGTTTTTCATGTAAATTAGGTTTTCGCATATCACAATCTATTAAAAGTATATTTTGACCAACTTCAGATAACGTTTTTGATAGCATTAAAGATATTGAAGATTTTCCTTCTTTATTCTCACTACTTGTCAAAGATATTACCCGTAATGGATTTTCAGATCCAAGAAATTTTATTGAAGTAAACAAATTTCTAAATGCATCAAAGTAATAGGATTGATTATTATCACTAGATTCGACAGAGCTTACATTATTCCTGAGGTACCAATTACTTATATTTTCAGGAGTTTTTAAATTATCAAATATATTTACAAATGGAATTTTACCTAAGATCGTTAAATTAGAGTCTTTTAATTCATCAGATGAGTGAAAAACATTATCTAGATTATCCCTTATTAAAGCTAATATTGACCCGACAGATAATCCTGCAAGTAAAGAAATAATAATATTTCTTAGAAAAGATGGTTCTGTAGGATGAGGCTTAACTCTTGGATCCTGCAAAATCCTCCAAGTATTTCTTTTTTGTGTTATTTCTAGTAAGTACTTTTCCTTTGTGGTTTTCAAATCTAGTTGGGCAAATCGCACTGCTTCAAGCTTTTTGATCATAAAGTTGAAAGGCTCAATCAAATTTGCCTGCTTTAAAAATTTTTTGTTTAGGATTTCTTTCTGTTCATTTAGTACTGAGAGTTTTATTTTATTAAGGCTTATAGACATATCTATAGTTTCTAATTGTTTTTTTTGTATTTCAGGTTTTAACAACTTTAATTTATTTTCTAAATTAATAATTCTTTTTGAATCAGGTCGGAAAGTTAATCTCGCTGCTGATAGCTCATTTTCTAATTCAAGTGATTCTTTTAAAAAACCAGAATCTGATTCTGTTAATCCAACTCCTCCACTAGCTTGATTTATACTTGTTGGTATTACTTGTCGGAAACCTACAACACTTAATTCACCTTTCTCGATTTTCTTCTTAATGTTCAAATACTCTAAAGCCTCAATATTTGATTGGGCTATTATCATTTCTAATTCAGTAAGTCTCTCTTTTAGTTCTAAGCTCTCAGGCACAGGATTAACTAAATTATGTTTCACTCTAAAATCTGCCAATTCATTTTGAATACCCATAGCTTTTTTTTCTAAAATCGGTTCTTGTTTCTCAAGAAAGTTTATACCTTCGGTTAATTTTTCACTTTTCTCTTTTAAAGCAATACCTAAATAATATGCTTTTAAATTTTCTAATGTTTCGAGAACCTTATCAGGACTTCTAGACTCATATTTAACTTTGATGGAACCCTTTGAAGATTGCCTGTAACCTTCATATTTTTGACTTAATTTTAAATTTTTTGATAGTTTAAAAGTATTTAGATTGTATTCTTCTGCAAATGGCCTTAGGAAAGAGGGGCTTGTCAATAAATCAATTAAAGTTGGAATATCTTGTTGAGTTTTATTATTTAAGAAAGAGCCAAAATATCCAATTGATTGAAAAGCCTCCCCAATTGCTGGATTCTGACTTGAAGAAGAACTTTCTAATGGATCATTAACCAGAAAGACAAATGAACCGCTATAAGTAGGACTAATTATTCTTTTAATAGAGGTATATATTAATGTAGAAGTTAAGATTAACGTAGCAGAAAAAATTACTATTTTTTTTCTTCTTATCAGTGCTTCCCATAACTTATTAAAATCAATCTCTTTTTCTTCTATTAGGGACTCTGACATATTGAAATTAATATTTTTTTATTATAAATCAAGAAGTGACTTTAACTAATCTTTGAAGGATATTTTACTATAACAAAGACTTTTTAACAAAAAATAATTGTAGTTATTACCTTTAAAAGGTATGATTCATGAATATGAGAATGAAATTTAAGTTTCATGAATTTATTAGCAAAGTTTTTTCTAATTTTATATATATGTTCTTCTTCTATTTTCCCATCAGAAATATTTCCTAAAGAAGATAAAGATAATCTTATTAAAAATCTGAATAATTCAAATAGTGATATTTCTCTTAAAGATGATAATTATATTTTAGGTCCTGGAGATATTATTCAAGTAGTTTTTGTTGGCAATAATACCTTCACAAAAGAAGATATAGAATTCGAAATAATGAAAACGGGAAGAGCTTTCATACCTCTAATCGGTGAGATATATTTAAATGGACTTTCAATTAGCGAGTCCTATAAATTATTAAAAAGTAAATTTGGAGAAGAATTAATAAATCCTGAATTTAATTTATCTTTGATAGAAGGTAAGCCGGTTCAGTTTTCTACTGTAGGCGAAGTAAGGTCTCCAGGGATTTATAGCATAATTAATAAAGACGTAAAAACTTCACAAAAGAAATTTCATAGGATCGTGGATGCTTTGCTTGAATCAGGAGGTTTAACCAAAAATTCAAATATAAGAAACATTGAATTATTAAGAAAAATTCCTGAATCAAAGGGGGGGGGGTATAAAAAAGCCAAATTAGATCTATACGATTTAGTTTTTAATGGTAACCATTCTCAAAATCCAATATTATTTGATGGTGATGTCATAAAAGTATCAAAATTTGATAATATTGCTAAACTTCCGAAAACCAACTTCACTGAAACATTAATAGAGGTTCATGTTGTGGGAGAAGTTTTAAAACCAGGTAAAATATTAATAAAAAATGGAACACAATTAGCCCAAGCTATTTACTATGCAGGGGGCCCAACGAATATAAGAGCGGATACCAACAATATTGAACTAGTAAGAACAAATCCAAATGGTAGCATTACATATAAAAAATATAATGCAAAGCTAAATAAAGTAAGTTCTAATTTTAAAAATCCTATGCTTGAAGATGGAGATATCGTAAGAATTGCACCTAACAAATTCACCAAAACGTCAGACATAATTAAAGCAACATTATCTCCTGCTTTAAACATATTTACCTTATATAAGATTTTTGAGTAGAAACTAATTCATATCAAAAATAAATATTTCTAAATCATTATGATTTCATATAGGGTGGTAACTTTACACCAAAATATTTGAGAATTATTGGTGCAACTTTTGTAGTATCTATAATAGGATCATTCAAATTTCTAAATAAGTCATTAATCACCTCATCCCCATATGTAAACAATATACCTTCAGGACAGTGATAAGCGGTTCCAGGATCTCTATTAATAATTCTAAAGCCAATATCCTCTAATTCTTTTTCTTTACCATCTACCCTTATTTTTTGATCTTGATAAACATTACTTGTCATTTTTGTTGAAATATTTAAATTTAAATCTATTGGTTCATATCTTTCTACAAGAATATCATTATTTTTTGTATCCCTTATCTTTCTAATATTAAGTCTTAGATCATTAAGAGATTCCTCAGTTGAGCACTTAATACATATGTCAGGCTGCATAGCAGGAAGTTCGCAATAATTAATAGGGTTAATACAAATAGATTTGCAAAGTTTTAATAAACTACTTAAACATATATCTAATTCAGGAGATATTGCATTTCTAGATTTTTGGCCCATACTACTCGTAACAATAATATTATAATTATGGCTTTTCGAAACCTGTAAAAGTCTTTTTAATTGTTTATCTGCAATATCCATAGACTTAATTAATGAATCTTTTTTAAATACATCTTTATTACTTTTTTCATTAAATAAATAAATCCAATATCTATGCATCATTCCAGCGACATGATTAGTAAAGTAAGTAGTAAACAAAGGTTGGTATTTAACTACTTGCTTAATATAAAGATCAAAATTTAGAACAGGCTGCAATAAAGATCTTCTGGATTTGTATTTTGATGAATAAATCTCAGAAGTTATGTGATTAATAGTCTTAAAACAAGACTTCAACGATATTAAATTTTTAGCCAATAAATTTAAAAAATCCAAGTATAAAATTGGTTTAATTGGGTTAGCAACTGCTTTATTGTCTTTACAGATAGCCAAATTAAATCTTTGAAATGCCTCTAACTCATCTGGAAAAGCTTCCGAATCTGGAGAAAACGTATCAGGGAGAAAGAATTTTACAAATTGAGATTTAATAGGTGGGTAAGATTGGAGAGAACCATAAACACCAACACTAATTTGATTTTTTTGAAGAATATCCCAAAGAGGTGGATATTGATCATTTATTTTTAGTTCTTGGTTTATAAACTGAATATTGTGCAAATTATTATTCACACCCCTGTGAATTGTTGGCCATGTAGTCCATGGGTGTAACTCTCCAATATCATTAGTAAAAGTATCAAATAAATCTGAATTATTTAAGATTTCTGCAATAGTACTTTTAGGTCTTAATTGAATATATTTCTCTATTAATGCTCTTGGTACTTCATTAAGCTCGTAGAGTATAATTCCTTTTTTTTCTGATGACATTTTTTTCACTAAATAAAATTACTTTATCTAATTTTAGATTTCTATTCCTTCATTATTACTTTATTTTTTATAAATGCACTGTTAAAAATCCTTAAGATAAGAATAAAAACCACTGGCAAAAACATATATTTGTGTCTGGCAGCAAGTCCCAAGTTTGAGGTAGATAGTGATAAAAGGAAAGCTGTACTTAAAGAAAATGAGGCACAAAAGGTAGATATTTGCTTTTTAAAAGATAATCTTAAACATTTTAATTTGACGAAATTAATTACTGAATAAACAGAAATTATTAACAAAATAAAATTGTCAATGGAAAGAATAAGTCCAAATGGATTTCTTACATCAAAAAATAGAGGTCTAAAAATATATGCAAAAAATCTTGAGAAAAAGTTTGCATTAGGATCTAAAGAATAAGAGCCCATTGATGTAACTCTTGCATTGTATGTAATTACTTCTAGAACTGAATTAATATTTTGGAAATTACCATTAAACAAAAATGAATTAACTATCGGGAAGACAATAAATAAAGAGCTAAAGGCAAATATTAATAAAACTATTTTAGAAGATTGCTTTATTGACCTGCTGTTTAAAAAAATACTTAAAATAATAGAGCTAACAACCATTATTGCTATGTAATTTCTTAATATAGTTATCAGTATTATTGATGGTATAGCAAAAAGAAAACGTTTTTTTAGATTTTCTAGAGAGTATATTATTAAAAGTATTCCTAAAATTACTAATGAATCTTTACCCAACGCCGTCCAAAAATGAAGAGTAGGAAGCCATATAAATAATCCCAAAACAAATTTCAAATTTCGAGTAAAATTAATACTTAATTTCCTGTAAAAATATTCAATTAATAAGATTGCATTATTACCTAAAATATTAATAACTAGAAATGTAGTAAAGAGAGAAAATTTTAAATAATAACTAAAAATACGGTAAAAATTTAAGATAAAAATGTTTGTGATATATTGATCTTGTCCCGCCCAATTAAAAGATAGATTTAGAGAATTAACATATGTCCCAAGAACATCATTACCAACTTGCATTACCCATAGATAATGCACAATGCAAAATAATGTATGCCATAAATAAAGAAGGATCCCTTTCCTCTGTGAAATACCTAAACGCTTTGATATGAATATTGTTTGCTTAATACCAAATACGAAAACCAGAACACTACTTAAGTAAATCCATAAAAGGGTATATCCAGTGTATTGTTGGAAGGGGTCCATCTTTATGGATTATTTGAAGAATTACTAGATAACCAATATTTCCACATTAGAATCCTCCATAAAATGATTGAATTTGAATTGTCACCTTCTAAATGCTTTCTCCAAATCTTTTTTACAAAGATCTCATTAATATAAGGATCTTTAGTATGTATTAAATCATAAGCCCATATTTTCAAAGGTCCTCTTAACCACTCATTAATTGGAACTGCAAATCCAGCCTTTGGTCTCTCTACCAATTTTTTAGGAACATACTTATAAAGCAATTCTCTTAGTATATGTTTCCCGTAATTATTTTTTATCTTAAAATTACTAGGGATTCTACTCGCTATTTCAATCATTCTATGATCTAAAAATGGAGCTCTAGTTTCTAAACTGTAAAACATTGAGGCCCTGTCAACTTTGACTAGGATGTCATCAGTAAGGTAGGCAAGTGAATCCCAAATAAGCATCTTTTCGCAAAAATCAATATTCTTTTCAGCATAAAGATTAGGAAATAGATTAACTTTTTTATTATGTGAATTAATAATTGAATCTAAACAACTATTTGTATACATTTGTGCATTAAAGTTATCGATAATCAAAGACTTAAAGAGCTCCTCTTGACTTCTAACAAATCTTAATCGGGAGGCAAGCTTTATTAATTTATTCTCAAAATTATAAGAATTAAAAAAAAGAGAATTATTAAGAAATAGAAATTGTTTTTTTAAAAACAATTCCCCCAGCAATTTCCTTATTTCAAATGGAATAATTCTCATTTTACTCCAAAGATTTGGAACCATAAAATGCCTAACATAACCCCCGAATACTTCATCTCCGCCATCCCCACTTAAAGCCACGGTAATGCCACTACTTTTAATCTTTTGGCAAATTAAAGCTGTTGGAATTTG
>QCVU01000002.1 GCA_003210275.1 Prochlorococcus sp. AG-686-M10 | reverse complement strand
AAACATCTCCTAAATTTCTATAACTTAAGCAACATATGGTGGTGGCGTTGGATTCATAAATGTATTGATTGGAAGTATTAAAGTAGCTATATTTTGATTCTTATCTGGCCTTTGTTTTTTAGGAAATCTTTTGCCAAATGGCACTCTTATAACATTAGTACCCTCAACGGAATTCACCTTTGAATTATTCCCAAAAGAATTATTAACAAAGCTTGGTAGATCCAAGTTGTTAATTGGCAAGTGTTTAACCTTACCAGATTTAAAATCTTTGCTCATAGCTTCAAATACCCCAAATAAATTTGATGCTTGATAATAGTAATCAAAAAATCTAAAAAAATTCTATAAGAAAATATTAAATTTTTAATTCAAACTGACGATAACTAAAAAACCAGAAGAGTGCTAGTCTTTATGCACATTTTTTGTCATCTAATAAATCTTGATCGTTGACATTACAAGAACAAATTAAATTCCTATCTCCATAAGCATTATTAATTCTTGATACAGAAGACCAAAATTTGTGTTCAAATTTACCTTTATACGGATATGCAGCCTTTTCTTTTGAATAAGGATAATTCCAATTATCTGAAATTAACTCATTTATAGTATGGGGAGCATTACTAATCAAATTATTATTTCTGAGATCAATATTATTTTCAATTTCTTCAATTTCTTCGCTGATTAAGAGCATAGCTTCACAAAATCTATTTAACTCTGTCAAACTTTCACTTTCAGTAGGCTCTATCATTATAGTTTCAGGAACTGGCCAACTTATTGTGGGAGCGTGAAAGCTATAATCTATTAATCTCTTAGCTATATCATTGACACTTAAACCTGTTTTTGACTTCAAATCTCTAAAATCAAGGATGCATTCATGTGCGACAAAATTATTTTGTCCTTTATATAAAATCTTGAATTTATTTTTTAATGTATTAGCAATAAAATTTGCTGACAATATTGCATGACTACTCGCCTTTCTTAAACCACTTTGACCAGCCATCCTTATATACATCCAGCTTATTGGAAGAATACTTGCACTTCCGTGCTGTGAAGAAGATACAGAATAACCGAATTGACTTGAAATGTTATCTTTCAAAGAATGAGAAGGAAGGAAAGGACTTAAAGTTTCGGATGTGGCAACTGGACCAACTCCAGGACCACCGCCTCCATGAGGGATACAAAATGTTTTGTGTAAATTTAAATGGCAAACATCCACGCCATAATCTCCAGGCTTGCACAATCCAACCTGAGCATTAAGATTTGCTCCATCCAAATAAACAAATGCACCAACTGAATGAATTAAGTCACAGATTTCTCGTATTTTTAATTCAAAAACTCCATGAGTAGAGGGATAAGTTAACATTAGTGCACCAATTTTATTATCAAATTCCTGGACCTTAATTAATAAATCCTCAAAAGAAATATTACCCTCAGAATCACATTTTATAGTTACAACATCAAACCCTGCCATAACCGCGCTTGCAGGATTTGTTCCATGAGCACTTTGTGGAATGAGGCATTTTTTTCTTGATAAATCACCTTTTGAAGCGAAATAAGAATTGATTGCCAATAAACCCGCAAACTCACCTTGAGAGCCAGCATTTGGTTGAAATGAAACTGCCTTCAAACCAATAAGGTCACTAATCCATTTCTCAAGATCGCTTATTATTTTTGAATACCCCTTAGTTTGATTAACTGGAGCGAAAGGATGAATTGAAGATAAATTAGCCCATGAAATTGGACTAAGCTCTGCTGCAGAATTTAATTTCATAGTGCAACTTCCTAGTGGAATCATCCCATCAACCAGTGAAAAATCTTTCTCAGCAAGTTTAAAAATATACCTCATCAAATCTGTCTCACTTTGATAATTTTCAAATATATTTTGTTGCATCCATTCTTTATTTCTTAGAGGAATACCCTCAAACTGAAAAAAGTTATTAGGTGTAATATGCTTTAAATCTTCTTTTTTCCCTAGCCCATTTGCTATGAAAGTTACTATCTTATGGATTTCATTTTTATCAGTAAGCTCATCTAGGGAAATTCCAAATCCTGTAGAATCCTCAATCGTTGAACCCAAAGGTAAAATTCTAAAGTTAAAACCGTTTTTTAAAGCTTCGTTATGAATCTTTTCAGATTCCTCACAGTAAATATCAAAACTATCAAACCTACTCCCATGAGGAATTTTTAAACCTAACTCAGAAAGAAAAGATTCTAGATATCGTCTTAACACAACTAACCTCTTAGCCATTTTTGTTAATCCAGAAGACCCATGATATATGGCATAAAAAGAAGATATTATGGCTAACAAGGATTGAGCTGTACAAATATTACTAGTCGCTTTTTCTCTCCTTATATGTTGTTCTCTTGTTTGCAATGCCAATCTCAGTGATTGTTCTCCATTTCTAGATAGAGTTTGTCCTACAATCCTTCCAGGTATAAGTCTTTTATATTTTTCACTACATGCAAAGAATGCTGCATGAGGACCACCAAAGCCCATTGGGACCCCAAATCTTTGCAAACTTCCAACAGCTATATCAACTCCAAATTGGGCTATTGGTTTTATTAAAACTTGAGCAAGAGGATCAATAATTGATGTTACGACTACTTCTGCTTTATGAGCTTGAGAAATTAAAAATGTTGGATCGAATAAGTCTCCATTTTTACCAGGAAGCTGAATTAAAAGGCCAAAAACATCATCGTGATTTTTCGGATACTTTTGATTAAAACGTTTTAAATTAATTCCTAATGGTTTAGCTCTCGTCAACAAAACATTAAATGTATGATCAAAAACATTTTCATCTACTAAAAAAATATTTGAGGACTTATTTTTCCTTGAAGAAAAACTCATTGTCATTGCTTCTGCAGCAGCTGTTCCCTCATCTAAAAGCGATGCATTAGCTATTGAGAACCCTGTTAATTCACAAATTAAAGTTTGAAAATTAAATAAAGCTTCTAATCTGCCTTGGGCAATTTCTGCTTGATAAGGCGTGTAAGCTGTATACCACCTAGGATTTTCTAATACATGCCTTTGGACAACTTTAGGCGTATGTGTCCCGTAATATCCAAGTCCAATTAAGGATCTAAATTTCTTATTTTTATTAGATATCTCCTCTAATTCATTCAACGCCTCAATTTCAGAACATCCTTTTGGCAGGACATCTGAATATTTTTCTTTAAACTGAATATCTTCTGGGATGACTTGATTAATAAATTCATCTATATTATTAAAACCAAGTTTTTGAAGCATTTTTTTTTCATCATTGTCCTTCAATCCAAGATGTCTTTCAATAAATAAATCCGAGTTACTTGTGGGATTCATATTTAATTTATTTTTCTTTAAAATAGCCGGTTTTTAGAAATTTGCTTTAATTCGGAACAACCTTTGATTTATATTCATCTGAATTCATTAATTCGTCTAATACAACATTTGATTCTGATTTAATAATTAGCAACCATCCATCACCAATTGGATCATTTTGCAGAATTTCTGGATTATCAATGACACTGTCATTTACAGAAATCACTTCTCCTGCAAAAGGAAGATATACTTCTTCAACAGCCTTGACAGACTCAATTGTTCCAAAAGTTTCCCCTTTTTGTAAGCTAGTTCCTTTCTCAACTAATTCAACAAAAACAATATCTCCTAATTGATCAATTGCAAATTCACTAACACCAATTTTTAACAACCCATTTTCTTCCTTTACATATTCATGTGTATCGGCATATTTTAAATAATTTGGAAATTTATAGGACATAATAAAATTTATGAAAAAATGAGAGATTCCTTTTCAATTAGATTTTCTTCCAATAGTTCAAATACTAATTGAATTAAAGCAATTTTGATGTGAGCCATGTGAGAACCACCTTGAACAAAAATATTATATGGATCTCTTAGAGGGGCATCAGCTGAAAATTCGCTTGTACTTCCTTCAATAAACGTACCTCCTGACATTAATAAATTTGAATCATAACCACTCATTGGAAAAGGAATAACATTTAAAAAAGAATCTATCGGTGAAGAATTTTGAAAGGACTGACATACTTTTTGTATCAAGTATGGATTATTTAATCTAACTGCTTGAATTATGTCTGATCTGTGCGACTTAGGCTCTGGTAAAACCATAAAACCTAGTTTTTTAAATACTGCAGCGACCAAATCAGCACCTTTTAGAGATTCATGCACCATTTGAGGTGCTAAAAATAATCCCTGGAGAATTAGTCTTCCGAAACCAAAGTTAATTCCTGCATCGGCACCAATTCCTGGTGCAGTTAATCTACAACATGCCATTTCAACTAATTCAGAATCACCTGCAATATATCCACCAGTTGGAACAATAGTTCCTCCCAAATTTTTAATTAGCGATCCAGCAATTATATTTGCACCATTAATAATTGGTTCACTATCTTCTACGAGTTCTCCATAACAATTATCCACAAAACAAATACACTCAGGATTAAGTGAATGAACAAGGGTGCAGATTTGTTTTATTTGATTATTGGTTAAAGATTTTCTCCAACTATAACCACAACTTTTCTGGATAAATACTAATTTACATTTATTTTGTTTAAAAAAATCTACAAGTTTATCTTCGTAGGAATTGGTTTCTTCATCAATACTAATTTGACGATATTCAACTCCTAAATCTAATAAAGAGCCTTTATCCTTTCCTCTTATACCTATCACCTCCTCCAATGTATCGTAAGGAGTTCCAGTTACAGATAACATTAAATCCCCTGGCCGCAAAATACCAAAAAGAACGGAGCTTATAGCATGGGTCCCACTTACAAATTGCATCCTTACAGCTGATTTTTCTGCGAGGAAAAATTTAGCGAAGACCTCATCGATCTTTTGTCTAGATATATCATCATGTCCACTACCTGTAGATTGATTGAAGTGACAAGTTGAGACTTTTTCTTCTTTAAAAATTTTCAAGATATTATCTAATTTATAATAAATTTGATTTGATCTTTCATGAAAAATATCCTTTAAACCTTCCTCAACAGATATAACCATTTCTTCAGCTAGGTTAAAATTATAATTTTTATTTTTCATTCTTTAAAACTTTCTTTTTTTCTGAAGCTATATCTCTTAAATGAGTAAGAAAAGCATTCGGTCCTCCTTCATTGAAATAAGAAAGTTTTTTGGAGGTCTCATAAAGATCTAATAATTCACCATCTAATTCTTCTGCTGTAAAATCTTTTATTCCAGCTATCACTTCTGCAAAACGATCTCTTCTTGAAGATTTAGAAACTGTATACGCATTCATAATGATAATTTTACAAGATCTCCAAGGCCTATTTTGACAAAAATGATCAGAAAGAGCATCACTTAAGGTAGACGCTTCAAAATCCTCTATATACCAATCAAATGATGACGGGAGAGGTTTCAATCCAGAAAAAATTTCAAATAATTCTCCTGCTGACAATGGATTACCAGCATCATTTTTTAATGGAAGAGCAGAATCTTGTAATGATCTCCATAATTCTGGATGACTCTTCTCTAATTGATCCCTTATCAATTCTATTCCTTGATCAAGAATCGTATTGACTTGTGCCAATGCAAGAAAAACCTCGGGGCCAGGAGATGATAACTTTCCATTCCTTAGATTTGAAATCTGAGAATTATGTACTTTTCCTAAATCAAGTATTTCTGAAAGTAAAGGCAGAACTCTGTGAGACCAACCATTTCTCTCATGCCAAAGATGAATCAGATGAGCCATTGCTCTTCGTCCCTTCAATAATTTATCGCGATATCCTAAGCTCACGGATAATTAAAATAATCAATAGTATAGTATGATAATATTACATATCGGCCTTTTTGAAAATAGTTTTTCCAATATTATGAAATCAGTTATCTTCCAAGAAACAGCCAAATTAAAAAAACCTGTACCCGCAGAAAAAGTTATAGAACTTTCGGATAAATTACTTGAACCATCTAGTCACTCTAAAAGATATCCTCCTAGATTACACAAAACATGGGGAACCATATTTTTTATGATTGCCATACATTTATTATCTTTAGTAGCATTACAACCTCAGTTTTGGAGCATGCCTGCAGTAACTGCATTATTCTTCTTTTACTGGTTAACTGCTTGTCTTGGAGTCACTTTGGGTTATCATCGTTTGCTTTCTCATAGATCGTTTGTTGTTCCAAAATGGTTAGAGAGATTTTTTGCTACTTGTGGAGCTATTAGTGCCCAGCATGGTCCAATAGATTGGGTTGGCTTGCATAGACATCATCATTCATTTTCAGATACAGAAGTAGATCATCACAATAGTAAAAGAGGATTTTGGTGGAGCCACATGGGTTGGATGTTTAAAGATGTTGAGGCATTAAAAGCTGTACCCAAACTAAGTGCAGATTTAATTAAAGATCCATATTATAGATTTCTTAATAAGTATTTCCTCTTTTTACAAATTCCTATTGGCTTGTGTTTGTTTGCGATAGGGCAAAAATTAGGCGTTGGAGGATGGGCATTAGTATTATGGGGAATACCTCTAAGACTTGTAGTGGTTTATCACATAACTTGGTTAGTAAACTCAGCTACCCATTGTTGGGGTAAAGCTCCTTTTGATAGTGGTGACGGATCAAAGAATAATGTTTGGGTTGCAGCTTTAACATTTGGAGAAGGATGGCATAACAATCATCATGCATTTCCTAATTCTGCTAAGCAAGGATTATTTAGAGGTCAAATTGATTTAACTTGGGAACATATTAAGATTCTTGCCAAATTAGGATTTGCTAAAAAAGTAAAATTACCCTCTAGGACTTATTATTAAATATATAAATAAATATTTTCATGGCTAAAAGAGTAAAAGTCGTTTTAACAGAATCAATCACAACTCTTGGTAGAGAAGGTGATGTAGTAGAAGTAGCACCTGGTTATGCAAGGAATTTCTTATTGCCATTTGGTAAAGCAGCTAATGTAACACCCTCAATTCTGAAACAAATTGAACGAAAAAGAGCCAAAGAAAAAATTGCTGCAGAGAAAGTAAAACAAGAAGCTATTGACTTTAAAACTGCACTAGCAACTATTGGTAGATTTACTATCAGGAAACAAGTTGGTGAAGACGGAGTCCTTTTTGGAACTGTTACCAATGGCGATGTTGCTGAAGCTATAGAGGCAGCTACGAAAAAAGATATTGATAGAAGAGATATAACAGTCCCTGATATTCATAATTTAGGTTCTTTCGTTGCGAAGATCAAACTACATCAAGAAGTAAGTGCGGAAGTAAACATTGAAGTAACAAGTTAATAACTTTGTTGCATTATTTAGAAAAGTAGTCAGAGTATATATCTAAGTCTACAAGTATATGGTTTCAGTTCCTTTTTCAAATAATGGGTCTAATAAAAATTTTAAAAAAGACTTTAATAATGAAAACGCAGGTTTAGTTCCTCCCCAAAATATTCAAGCAGAAGAAGTTGTTTTGGGAGGAATCTTACTAGATCCTGATGCGATAGGAAGAATTGCAGACTTGATTAAACCAGAAGCCTTTTATATAAACGCTCATCAAGAGATATATAAAACAGCCTTAATGTTACATACACAAGGCAAACCTACAGATCTAACTTCAATGAGTGCATGGCTTGCTGACAATGGATCACTTGAAAAAATTGGAGGCAATACTAAATTAGTAGAACTTGTAGAAAATGTTTCTTCCACAGCCTCAATAGAACAAGTTGCGAATTTAATAAGTGATAAATTTATAAGGAGACAACTTATCCGATCTGGAAATGAAGTTGTTCAACTAGGATTTGATCAAACGCAAGAAACTAATGAAGTTTTAGATAAGGCAGAACAGAAAATTTTTGAAATTAGTCAAGAAAAACCGACAAAAGGTCTTACCCAAGCTGCAGAAATTCTTACAAGTACTTTTAATGAAATAGAGTCCAGATCATTAGGAACATCTGTAGCTGGTATTCCAGTAAATTTTTATGACCTTGACGCAATGACTCAAGGCTTTCAAAGAAGTGATTTAATAATTGTGGCCGGAAGACCCTCAATGGGGAAAACTTCAATGGTTTTAAACCTAGCAAAGAATGTAGCTCAATCTCAGGATCTTCCTGTTTGTGTATTTAGCCTTGAGATGAGCAAAGAACAACTTACCTATAGATTGCTTTCAATGGAAGTGGGTATAGAAAGTGGAAGATTAAGAACCGGAAGACTACAACAAGAAGAATGGCCTTTACTTGGAGAAGGAATTAACTCATTAGGTCAACTTCCAATTTTTATCGATGATAAACCTAATTTAAGTGTTTTAGAAATGAGGTCCCTTTGCAGAAGATTAATAGCTGAGCAGAAAAAAGAACTTGGATTAATAGTTATTGACTATTTACAACTAATGGAGGGTACAACACCTGATAACAGAGTTCAAGAGCTATCTCGTATTACTAGAGGTCTCAAAAGTATGGCAAGAGAGTTAAAAGTACCAGTAGTAGCTTTATCTCAATTAAGTAGAGGAGTGGAATCAAGAACAAATAAAAGACCTATGTTAAGTGACCTTAGAGAATCTGGATCTATAGAACAAGATGCAGACTTAGTATTAATGATTTATAGAGATGAGTATTACAATCCAGAAACTGAAGATAGAGGCATAACTGAAATTATTGTCACGAAACATAGAAATGGACCGGTTGGAACTGTTAAATTATTATTTGAACCCCAATTTACAAGATTTAGAAACTTAGCTAATTAATAATCACGATAATGAAAGATCCACAATCCCCAAATGAGTCTTTTGACATTATTGTTATTGGGGCAGGACATGCAGGTTGTGAAGCTGCAATTACGACAGCAAAATTAGGATTTTCCACTGCGTTGTTTACAATAAATTTAGATAGAATTGCTTGGCAACCATGTAATCCTGCTGTTGGTGGGCCAGCAAAAAGTCAATTAGTCCATGAGGTTGATGCTTTAGGTGGAATCATTGGACAATTAGCTGATGAAACTGCAATACAAAAAAGAATTTTAAATGCGAGCAGAGGGCCAGCCGTTTGGGCATTAAGGGCTCAAACAGACAAAAGAGAATACTCAAGACGAATGATAGAAATACTCCAAAACACAGATAATCTCTCGTTAAAGGAGGCTATGATTACTGAATTAGTAATAAAAGAAGTAGAAACTTTTACCAATAACTCAAAGAATACGACAAAGCAAATCAAAGGTGTAAAAACTTTTTTTGGTACCTACTATTCTGCAAAATCAATAATAATTACTGCAGGAACTTTTTTAGAAGGAAGAATCTGGATAGGTAATAAATCAATGTCTGCAGGGAGATCTGGAGAGCAAGCAGCACAAGGATTAACGCAAAGCTTACATAATCTTGGAATAAACACTGAGCGATTAAAAACTGGAACTCCTGCAAGAGTAGATAAAAAGAGTATTTTCTTTGATGAATTAGATATTCAACCAAGTACAGCTGCAGATAAATATTTTTCGTTTGATCCCAAAATCAAAAACAATATGCCACAAGTTAGTTGTCATATAACAAGAACAACTTTAAAAACTCATGAATTAATTCGTAATAATTTGCATTTAACTCCAATCTATGGAGGATTTATAGATAGTAAAGGTCCTAGATATTGCCCTTCTATCGAAGACAAGATTGTAAAATTTGCAGATAAAAATTCACATCAAATTTTCCTAGAACCTGAAGGGATAAATACGCCAGAAATATATGTACAAGGATTCTCTACTGGATTACCTGAAAATATTCAATTAGAACTTTTAAGAACATTACCCGGATTAAATAAATGTAAAATGCTCAGGCCTGCTTATGCTGTTGAATATGAATACATCCCTGCGACACAACTTAAATCGTCATTGGAAACAATTGAGATAGGAAATTTATTTAGTGCTGGACAAATTAATGGAACCACTGGCTACGAAGAAGCTGCTGCGCAGGGATTAGTTGCAGGAATTAATGCAACTAGAAAACTAAGTATGAAAGATCCAATAATCTTTTCAAGAGAAAGCAGCTATATAGGCACTATGATAAACGACTTAATAACAAGAGATCTAAAAGAACCATATAGAGTTCTTACAAGTAGAAGTGAATATAGACTTACCTTACGAGGAGATAATGCGGACAGGAGATTAACTCCTTTAGGTTTTGAAATAGGCTTAATAGATGAAAGAAGATGGTTGGCTCATAAGAAAAAAATGAAATCACTTAAAGAAGAAAATTCAAGATTAGAAAATACACGTTTAAAATGTACTGATGAAATCGCTAAAAAAATAGAGTTAGATAGTGGATCAAAAATTAAAGGATCGACGACATTAAAAGAACTTTTAAAAAGACCAAATCTTCACTATTCTGATTTTATAAAATATGATTTAGTAGACAAAACTCTACCAATAGCAGTAATTGAAGGAGTTGAAATAGATATTAAATACGAAGGCTACCTTAAAAGACAAAAAAATAACATTGATCAGATAAATCGTCAAAGTCTCAAATCACTTCCAACAGAAATTAATTATGACCAAATAGATACTTTATCTTTGGAGGCCCGCGAAAATTTAAATAAAATAAAACCTACTAATTTTGGTGATGCATCTAAAATACCTGGTGTCAGCAAAGCTGATTTAACAGCATTACTAGTTTGGCTCAAAATAAAGGAACTAAAAAAAGAAAAGACAAATAGTTTTGTTGAAAAAAAGTTATCATCTTAAAAGATATAGGTAACAGCACTGAATAATAAACTCTTCAACTCACCAAGAATTTTATGGGAAGAGAAAGCCACTGCTTTTTTACTTGCAAATTCTTTACCTAAAATATCTGGAGCATGGAAATTAATGTTACTAGGAGATGGTAGTCCAACAAGACATTTACAGCTTTTAACTAATCACGAAACAAAAATCAAATTAATAACTATGCAGATAGATCCTTTATTTAATAAAGAAGGCCCAAGAGAAATCAATCAATTAAAAGAACCTTTAATTAGAAGACAAGTTTGGATTAGAAATCAAAACAAAAATCTTGCCTGGGCTGAAAGTTGGTGGAATTCAGAACAAGTCAGTCAAAATTTAAAAGCAAAAGAAGAACCAATATGGAAAAACTTAACTCAAGATAGATCAGAATTATTTAGAGAAGTGGATAGCATTTCAATAGTTAATTCAAATTGGTTAGAGGAGGAATTTTGCGTAAAAGGACCTTTTTGGTCAAGAAATTACAGATTTTTTCGTAATAAAAAACCTCTAACTATTATTCGCGAAGTCTTCAATCCTTTATTAGAAACTTGGTTAGGTCCATCAGGAATTCAAAGTTTTTCTAATCTATATTCTTCTTCTTCTTGACCTTGGAATACTTCTTCCACTATTTGAAACGCTTTTTGGATTATCTTGATTTACATTAACCTCATTACCTCTTTCATAAGATCTTTGCCATCTATCAACTTTTAAATCTGAATCATCCGGCCATTCATCAAAAGAGTTTGATGTTCCATAAGGTAACTTCTTTTGTTCATCTATGTGGAGACTTTTAGGTTGCCTTAAAGATAATGCCTCTAAAGGACGCTTAGATGATGGTTTCTCTTCATCAATAAATTTAGATTCTCTTGAAAAAGATTTCATATCTTGTATCGATTCATTACTATTTTCCTGATCAGACCAATCATCTTCTTCTTCAAAAAACATATCCATTTTATCTGAGACCCATCTTCCGACATTTTTAACATTCCTGCGAGATATTCCTTGAAAATCAGTATTTCTTTTTTTTCCGGGTCTAGAACCTGATACACCATCAACAAATTGTCTACCTGTTTCAAAAATTTTGTCAACTTGTTTATCAAGTACTGTTCTGTCAAAATTATTTCTAAAGTTTCTAGGTCTACGAGAATCCATAAATTATCTTTGCTTTTAAATATCAAGTTACAACAACATAATAGAAAATTCTAAATAAAGAAACAAAGTCACATTTTTAAATTATCAATCAAACAAAATTAAACATTTTTTATTCCAGGATCCATTAAAGAACAAATTACAACATTTTTTACAAGCAATATTTCTAATTCTTTTTCTATACATATATTTCTCCCCGCAATTTAAACATTTACCGATATATTTTAATGCCTTTCTTTCAACCGGAAAATTATGTCTAATACTTATCTGAAAATTATTCTCTTCTTTATTAATTTCATTCATTTTACTCAAAAAATTTGGCCCATGTATCTCATTAATATTCAGAATCCTATCTACCCATGCATGAATCATTTCATGACATAAGGTACTATAAATTTCGTTACAAGATAATTTAGTTAAAATTGGCTTTGACAAAATTATTTCTGAATCAATTACTCCTTTAAGTTGTTTGCGCTTATAAAAACCTGCAGTTGTCTTTAATCTATTATCGCTCCATCTAACCTTTACTAAAGGTTCTCTATTAGTAGTTGTTAAAGATTGATCAAAAAATTGCCTATTAAACTTATGAAATACTGGTAAAAGAGGAATTAAAGACATTATCGATTAAATTTAGTATTATTTTGACAAAAAAAGTCATCAAAAACGATTTATTTTCTTAAAATTAAAAGAAACTAATTACAAAATGGATGCATTACTAGTAAAAGATATTGGGGTTAAAGCTTTATTGGTTGGTGGAGCAGTGCTTGTTTCTTTTTGGACCTTCAATGCTGTTAAACTTGTTATAAGCGCTAGAGGAATTAATCCGTTGGTACGGAAATTTTTTGATCAAGTAGCAGCGGGCAGAATTGATGCTGCATATGGACTAACTACTAAAACTTACAAAACACATGTAAAACGTCAGGACTTTCTAAAATTTTTAGCTGGCTTAAATTTAAATAAGTATAGAAATTTAAAGTCAGGAAGACCAAGAGTTCAAGAAGATCAAATCATAATTACTTTAAATTTAAAATCTGAAGATAAGAAAGATGAACTTCCCCTAGATTTTACTTTTTCAAAAAGTGATAAAGATTGGAAGATAGACAGAATAGCTAAAGTAAATTAGTAAAGGTTCAAAATTTGTGAAACATGAAGAACTTCGGAAAGAAGAAATAATAAAAAAATTAGAATTACACCCAAGCAGATTAGATAAAGAAAAAATCATTTTTGAAGCAATGGAACAAGGGTTTGATCATTTTTTTGAGGGAATAAGTATGGCCTTAGATCCTTTAGTAACTTTTGGAGTAAAGCAGGTACCTGAAAAAGAAGAAGAGACATCTAGTCAAGGATGTAAATGGAGTATTTTTAAAGAATTAACAAATCAATTAATCAAAAGAGAACTTACTGGGCATGCTGCTAGAGATGCGATCAATTTAGTTATGAAATCTGCAACTAAAGAACAATGGAACGGATTTTATAGACGCGTATTGATTAAAGATCTTCGTTGTGGTGTTTCTGAAAAAACAATAAACAAAGTTGCAAAAAAATTTCCAAAATATACGATACCTATCTTCTCATGTCCCCTTGCACATGACAGTGCAAACCATGAAAAGAAAATGATAGGCAAAAAACAAATTGAGATTAAATTAGACGGAGTCAGAGTATTAACAATTATTAGAAAAAATAAAGTAGAAATGTTTTCTCGAAACGGTAAACAGTTTAATAACTTTGGTCATATCATTACAGAAATAGAAAAAGTATTAGAGAAACATCCTACCCCCTACGATTTAGTCTTAGATGGTGAAGTAATGAGTGCTAATTTTCAAGACCTAATGAAGCAAGTACATAGAAAAGATGGCAAACAATCCAAAGATGCAGTTTTACACTTATTTGATATTTGTCCAATTAAAGATTTCAAGAAGGGTTTATGGGAAAAAGATCAAACTACTAGAAGTATGTTGGTAAAAGATTGGGTAGCAAAAAATGCAACTCGTTTAAAACATGTTCAAACACTTGACTGGGAAAATGTAGATTTAGATACTCCTGAAGGACAAAGTAGATTTGTAGAACTTAACAAATCAGCCGTCGAGGGGGGATATGAAGGCGTGATGATTAAAAATCCTCATGGTTGGTATGAATGCAAAAGAACACATAATTGGTTAAAAGCAAAACCATTCGTAGAAGTCACCTTAAAAGTTGTAGCAATAGAAGAAGGGACAGGCCGAAACGAAGGCAGACTTGGAGCAATCTTGGTTGAAGGTAAAGATGATCAATATAATTATCGTCTTAATTGCGGTAGTGGATTCAGTGATTCTCAACGTGAAGAATATTGGAGAGGAAGAGATAAACTAATCGGGCAATTGGTAGAAATCAGAGCTGATGCAAGAACTCAATCTCAAGATGCTGAAACATTCAGCCTTAGGTTCCCAAGATTCAAATGCTTTAGAGGTTTCGAACTAGGTGAAAAAATCTAATTTTGAGATAATTAGTTTCTTCGAAGTCAGTATTTAAGCTAGCAATAAATCATGAAAAACTAAAAAAGTAGATAATGAAATAAACTATTAATGATTAATAAATTACCACCTAAAGATATTGGTTTTTATGGATAACAAAAATCTTTTCAAATATATTAAAACCCCATGCGGTCAATCAAAATATATAGAATTACAATCTAATAAAAGTTTGCTTGGAAAATTAAGACTTTTTTGGTTTGTAATTATTGCTTCTATAAGAGATTGGAATATCAGAGATTAATTTCTTTTGATTCATTAATATATTCTTTAGCGTACTTTGCTGAAAAATAAACAACCATCAAAGTTGAAACCACACTAATAATTGTTATAAATAAATTATTTGTTGGCTGTAAATTTTTTAAGTCCTGCAAACTTTTTGCCAAGCTGCCTATAGAACAATACAGAAATGTTCCAGGAATGATTCCTAAAAGACCAAGAGCAAAATTTCTAAATTTAATATTATTTAACCCATAAAAATAATTAAGAATACTAAAAGGAAAGATAGGAGATAGTCGTGCTAAAAGAATTAATTTGAGACCACCTTTCTGCACAACTTGTTCCATAAGACTTAATCTTGGGAAACGATTAATAACTTTTTTAAGCTTTATTGATAAAAAACTTTTTGAAATAAAAAATGCTACTGAAGCTCCAATAGCTGCCGCAAAAAAAACTATTATTGAACCGAGATAAGAACCATATAAAAAACCAGCTAGTAAAGATAACCAAGAAGCAGGAAGAATTAATAAAACAATTAAGATATATAAAAGGATAAAAGCTAAAATCCCAATGTTTGTATTAAAAAAAAAGGCTAATTCATAGATATTTTCAAAAAAAGAAGTCATATCATTTTAATAATTTAAGCTTTTTATTTATTCTTTCCGATTGCAAATTTCCTTCTTTCAACTTGGCAAAACATTCCTCAACAATATCTTTAGGAGCTTTGTCTATAAAGTTTTTGTTGGATATTCTCTTATTTAACGTTTCTAGATCAGAATTAACTTTTTGCAGGTCCCTAGTAAGTCTATCCTTTAAAGCTTCTAGATTTACAAAATCATTAAAAGGTAAATAGACTTCTAGATCACCAATAATTCCAGAAAAAGACTTAGCAAAATTATTTTTATCGATATCCCTAGATTTACAAATAAAAACTTCAGATGATTTAGTAAAAGTTTTAATATCAACCATTAAAGTTTTCAAAAAGTTAGTTAATTCAACATTATCTGAAATTAAGTATACAGGAACCAGTTGAGACGGCTTAAGTCCTAACTCAACTCTAATATTTCTAATCAATCTAATGATTTCAAAGAGCTCTTGAAAGGATTTATCTATTTGAGAATTTATATATTTTTTTTCTAATAAAGGCCATTTCTGCAGAGATAATAAAATTTGGTCAGGTTTTATTTGCAATTTATGCCAAAGCTCTTCAGTGATATGTGGCATAAAGGGATGCATCATAACCAACACATCAGTAAGTACTTTGATTAATATTTTTTCAGATATTTGTCTGTTGTGGGATTCTTTATTATTAAATTTTTGTTTTGCAAATTCAACATACCAATCACAAAAGTCATTCCATGCAAATTCATATAATAATTTTGCAGATTCCCCTAATTTATATTCAAGTAAAAGATTAGATACTTTTGTATTCAACTGATTTAATTTTGATAAAATCCACTGATCAGATAATTCTAAATATTTTTCATCACTTTCACTTAAAGAATTATTTACAGAAGAAGTTTTATTTATTAAAACAAATTTAGTAGCATTCCAAAGTTTATTTGCAAAATTCCTTGATGCTTCAACCGTTGAAGAAGTATTTTCTTTCCTATCAAAATCAAGCCTTATATCCTGCCCAGCACCAGCGACTTCACGAAGTAAAGCAAATCGCAAAGCATCAGAACCATATTTATCAATCAACAACAAAGGATCAATTCCGTTACCTGAACTTTTACTCATTTTTTTATTATTTTCATCTCGAACTAAACCATGAATATAAACATCTTTGAATGGAATATTATTCGTAAAAGTTTTCCCCATCATTGTCATTCTGGCTACCCAAAAGAAAATAATATCGAAACCGGTAACTAAAACACTATTTGGATACCATTTTTTAAAATCTGCATCATTGGTATTAGGCCATCCCAATGTAGAAAAAGGCCATAAACCACTTGAAAACCAAGTATCTAAAACATCTTTATCACGAATAAGTCGAAAATTAGACCCAAATTCCTTAGAAGCTTTGCTTAATGCTTCTTCCTCATTTCTGGCAACAACATATGGAGTATTTTGATCTATTGAGTCTTCTGATTGTTTTAATACATACCATGCAGGGATTTGATGTCCCCACCATAATTGTCTACTAACACACCAATCATTGATATTATCTAACCAATCTTTATAAACTTTCTCCCAACGCTGAGGAATAAAGGTAGGCTTCTTAGAATCAAGTTCTTTTAGACAACTTGAAGAAATATTGTCCATTTTCAAAAACCACTGGGTTGACAATAATGGCTCAATTGGCACTTTTCCTCTATCAGAAAAAGGCACTGTATTTTTATAGTCTTCTATTTTAGTTAATAAACCTAAAGTATCTAATTCCTTTATGATTTGTTTTCTAGCTTCAAATCTGTCTAAATCCTGAAACTTGCCTGCATTAATATTAAGCGTTCCATCTTTATTCATTATATTGATTTGCTTTAAATTATTCCTTTTCCCGATAGCAAAATCATTCGGATCATGAGCTGGCGTAACCTTTACACAACCTGTACCAAAATCCTTATCAACATGTATATCAGAAATAATAGGTATTTCTCTATCAACAAAAGGTACTTTCACTTTTTTATCAATATATTTTTTATATCTTTCATCATTTGGATTTACAGCTAAAGCAGTATCTCCCAATAAGGTTTCAGGTCGAGTTGTTGCGACCTCTAAATATTCATCTAAGATTTGACCCTGATCAGAAATTAGTGGATATTTAAAATGCCATAAGTATCCATTAACCTCCTGCATTTCAACTTCAAGATCACTAACTGCTGATTGGGATGCTGGGCACCAATTAACTAAATATTCACCTCTATAAATAAGTTTTTTCTCATGTAAAATATTAAATGCTTCAACAACTGCTTCATTTAATTTTTCATCTAAAGTAAATCGTTCCCTTTCCCAATCAACGGAATACCCAATCCTCTTTAATTGGGATATTATCTTACCCCCACTTTGCTCTTTCCAAATCCAGGCTCTTTTTAAAAATTCTTCTCTTCCTATATCATCGCTATTTTTACCCTCAGTTTTTAATTGTTTTTCAAGAATAGTTTGAACGGCTATTGAAGCATGGTCAGTGCCAGGTAAACACAAAACATTTTTACCAAGAAGTCTTTGAAAACGAATAATCACGTCTATTAATGCAGTATTGAAGGCATGGCCCATATGCAAAGACCCTGTAACATTTGGAGGCGGAATAACTATACAAAAAGGATCCCCTTTATCACTAGGATTAGGACTAAATGCTCTTAAACTATCCCATTGTTTTTGCCACTTTTGTTCTACCTGTGAAGGCAAATAATTATTTAATATAAGTTCATCATTAGACTCATTCATTTGCAATAGTTATTTCATTAGCTTTTTTACTTATTTTATATTGACAGAAGCAAATAATTTAAAAAAATATCAGTTTGCCAAATATATGTAAAACTACAAGAGTTTAAAACCAGAACCACAGGCACACCTCTTGGCATTTTTAGGAGTTGAGATAAGAAAACCTCCACCACTTAAATCACTGTAATAATCAAGTTTTAAATCTTTTAACAAGTTAAAATTTTTAGTGTCAGCATATAAAGTTATGCCTTCAGTCCTGGATAATGGAGATCCATTACATGTACCTGGTTTTAATTTAATATGTATCCAACCTTCAGAGCCTATATCATCTTTAATTAAATCAATGGACATTTCACCCGGGAATCCGCCAAAGGATGCTTGCCTTGAAAGCTCTGATGCTGCAGTTTGACTGATTGAAAGATTAACGATCTCAGTCATTGTTAAAAAAGAAAATGGGCGATCCAGGGTTCGAACCAGGGACATCCTGCTTGTAAGGCAGGCGCTCTACCGCTGAGCTAATCGCCCTTTAAATATCTATTCTAGTAGATGAAGTTGAAAATTTTATACTAAGTATTTAAATATTTCATGATTAAGGCAAAATTGAATAAATAAGATACAGTTTTATGAACTTAAACAATGGATATAAAAATCAAAAAGATAGTGATCCAAACACTTTAGAGAGTTTCAAGATTTTAATATCAAATATTAAATATTTAAAAGATAAAACTTGGGGCTGCCCATGGCAAAAAATACAGTCACATAAATCCTTAATCCCATTTTTAAATGAAGAAAGTAGTGAATTTATTGATGCAATATATGAAAAAAACGCGAATAATATGTGTGAAGAATTAGGAGATCTCTTATTACAAATAATGCTTCATGCGGAGATTGGGTTTGAAGAAAAACAATTTGAATTAAAAGATGTTATTGAAAATTTAAATAACAAAATTGTTAATAGACATCCTTATATTTTTAAAAAAAAAGAAAAAGTATCTCTAAAAAAGTCACAAGAAATTTGGGAAAATATTAAAAATTCAGAAAATAATACGTCCTATAAGGAATCATCAATTAGTAGACGATTAAATTCAAAAATAAAAAGTTTTCCTGCAGCTATAGGATCAAACCAGATAACCAATACTGTCAAAAAATACGGTTTTAAGTGGGAAAGTAGTAAAAAGATTTTTGATAAATTAGAAGAAGAAATTTGTGAATTAAAAGAGGCAATAAAAAGTAAAAAGACATCAGATATAAAAGATGAATTTGGAGATGTTTACTTTACTTTAATAAGTCTTTCAAACTTTCTAAAAATAAATCCAGAATCGTCTCTTCAAAAAACTAATAAAAAATTTTTAGACAGATTTTCAATAATTGAAGATCATGTAGGAGATAATATTAAAAAACAAAACCCAAAAGATTTTCAGCGACTTTGGGAAATTGCTAAAAAAACACTAATAAGAGAAAAATTGAAAAAAAAATGAAAGATATGCCAACTTGGATAGATGAGTATAATAAAGGCTCAAGATTTGGGCTCAAGGGGAAAGTATTACTTAAAAAAAAATCTAAATATCAAGAAATTCTCATTATAGAAAATGATTTTTATGGTAAAGCTTTAATGTTAGATGGATGTTGGATGACATCATTGAGAGATGAAAAATATTATCATGAATGTCTTGTTCATCCAGCGTTAAGTAGTCTTGATAAGAAATCTCATATACTGATTATTGGAGGGGGTGATGGTGGAACTGCAAGAGAATGCTTAAAATACTCTCAAGTTACGAAAATTGATTTGGTAGAAATTGATGAAGATGTCATACAAGTATCGAAAACATTTTTACAAGAAATTGGAGGTGAAGCTTGGAGTGATAAAAGATTATCTATAAATATTGATGATGGTGTTAAATGGGTAGAAAAAACTAAAGATAATTTTTATGATGTTATTTTTATAGATTGTTCAGATCCATCAGAATTTTCTAATTTGTTATTTACAGATTCTTTTTATAAAGGATGTAAAAGAATACTTACTAAAAAGGGGATATTAGCGACTCAAAGTGAATCGCCTGAATCGTTCAAAAATATTCATATACATATTTTAAAATCACTCAATAAAATATTTAAATTATCTGAAACTATGTATTCATTTGTGCCCATATATCCAAGTGGTATTTGGAGTTGGACATTCGCTTCAGAGGAAGAATTAAATTTATCAAAACTCAATTACAAAGAAGTCATGAGAATTGAAGAGGGTTGTGATGTTTGGAATTTAAATTTTCAAAATGCTGCATTTAAAATGATGCCAAATAAAATTGCAAAAGAACTCAATTCGAAAAATGATCAATAAAAATTTATTTGATAACGAAAGTGCAATTTTTATGGGGGCTAAAAGAAATCTTGATGACTGTTCAATTGGAATATTTGGGGTCAATTATGATGGTACGTGCTCTTATAAGTCAGGGACTAGATTTGGTCCAAATGCCATCAGGCAAGTAAGCACATGCTTAGAAACATTTTGTCCAAGATTAGGCAAAGATTTAGAAGATTTTAATTATGTTGATTTTGGTTCACTAGAAATAAATAAAAATGACTCAAAGTCTGTCATTAAATCAGTCAAATCAGCAACAGATTTTATTATTAGTCAAAGCCTTACTCCCATTATGCTTGGAGGTGAGCACTCTATTACTAGTGGTGCTATTGAGGCGTTAGTAAATAAATATCCAGATCTTATTTTAATTCAACTAGATGCTCATGCAGATTTAAGAAACTCATATATGGGAAATGAACATAGTCATGCCTGTGCAATGCAAAGATGCTTAGATGTCTTACCTAAAAAAAAGATTTTGCAAGTTGGAATAAGAAGTGGCACCAAAGAAGAGTTTAAATTTATGGGTCAACACAATCAATTAGTAAAATTCTTGCCAGGAGAAAATGCCCAAGAATTAAAAAAAGCTCTTCTTCCCTACTCTAATTCTCCAATATATTTAACAATAGATTTGGATTGGTTTGATCCAAGTTTATTACCTGGCACGGGGACTCCAGAACCAGGAGGTTTTTTTTGGAATGACTTTGAAGTGATTCTTGAAACTTTAAAAAACTTTAGAATTGTTGCTTCAGATATTGTGGAATTATCTCCAGAAATTGATAACAGCGGAGTCAGTAGTGTAGTTGCAGCAAAAGTACTGAGAAGCTTAATTATGTCAGTAGTATAGTTGCAGCAAAAGTAATGAGAAGCTTAATTATGTCATTAAAAAATATGCAATAAAAAATTTCTAAACTAGAGTATAAAAGACTAAATAACTCATTAAATATTTCATGGATTTGCTTAAAAGTCCACTTTATTCAAAATATATTAAGTCAAATGCAAAGTTAGTCAATTTTGCAGGATGGGAAATGCCCATATCCTTTTCGGGATTAATAAATGAACATGAAGCAGTAAGAGAATCAGCAGGATTCTTTGATATTTCCCACATGGGTGTAATTTCTCTTAAAGGTATTAATCCTAAAGAATATATTCAAAAATTTTTTCCTACTAATTTATACTCCTTTTCAGAAGGGCAAGGGCTTTATACATTAATGCTAAATGAAAAGGGAGGAATTATAGATGACCTAATAATTTATGACCTTGGTCAACAAGAAGGTGATATCTCAGAAATTCTTTTAATAGTAAATGCAAGCAGATACCAAATTGATTTTTCTTGGATTAAAAATAATTTAAATACCAACAATATTTCTATATCAAACGCTAAAAAAGATAAGGTTCTCCTTGCACTTCAGGGAAAAAATTCCTTTAAATTATTCGAAGAATGGATTGAATCGTCGATTTCATATATTCCTTACTTTGGTTGTGAATATAAAATTTTTCAACATATTTCAACTGAAGAAAAAATTTTCTTTTCAAAAACAGGCTACACAGGTGAAAACGGTTTAGAAATCTTATTATCCGCGAATGCAGCAATTAATTTATGGGATTTCTTAGTTTCAAAAAATATTGAGCCTTGTGGATTAGGTGCTAGAGATACCTTAAGACTTGAAGCGGGAATGCACTTATATGGACAAGATTTAGATGAAACAACTACACCGTATGAAGCAGGATTAGGTTGGCTAGTACATTTAGAAAATAATCATGAATTTTTTGGGAGAGATTTTCTTGAAAAACAATCAAGATTCGGTATTAAGAAAAAGTTAGTAGGTCTAACTATTGAGGGGAGAGCTATTGGAAGAAAAGGATGCGAAGTATTTAAAGATGGAAAAAATATTGGAACTATAACTAGCGGTAGTTGGTCACCGACGAAGCAAAAGGCAATAGCTTTTGCTTATATTCAAAATTCTCACGCAACTTTAAATAATGTTGTTGAAATTTTAATCAGAGGGAAAACATTTAAAGGAACATTAACGAAGAGAGCTTTTTATAAAAAAGATATTTAACTAAATTTACCCTTTAAGAATTATTATTATAAATTATTGCTCAACAAGTCATTTCTAGATGCGAAACAAAATTTGTGAAGAACTCAATAAGTCAGATATTGGGAAAGTAGTTAATTTATGTGGATGGGTTGATCGAAGAAGAGATCATGGGGGTGTAATTTTTATAGATTTGCGTGATCATAGTGGATTTTTGCAAATTACTATTAATCCTGAAGATGGTGCGACTCTTTTTAAACAGGCTGAGATTCTTAGAAATGAAACTGTGATAATGGTTAATGGAATTGTTAATGAAAGACCAAAGGATTCAGTAAATAAAAATATTGTCACTGGAGAGTTAGAACTAAAAGTTAAAGATCTACAAATTCTTAATCAAATTAAAAATAATTTACCATTTCCTGTCTCAGTACATGATTATGAAAATACAAGAGAAGAGCTTAGACTAAAATATAGATATTTAGATTTAAGAAGAGGAAAATTACTCAAAAACTTAAAGGTAAGACATAAGATTATTAAAGCAGTAAGAGAGTATCTTGATAATTCTGGATTTACAGAGGTTGAAACACCATTACTGACGAAATCAACTCCAGAAGGAGCTAGAGATTTTTTAGTTCCAGCTAGGCTTTCAGACGGTGAATTTTTTGCTTTACCACAATCTCCACAATTATTTAAACAACTTTTAATGGTAGGAGGGTTAGATAAATACTATCAAATCGCAAAATGTTTCCGTGATGAAGACCTAAGAGCTGATAGACAACCAGAATTTACTCAGCTTGATATTGAAATGAGTTTTGTAAGTGAAGAAGAAATCATTTCTTTTAATGAAAAACTAATAAAAAATGTATGGAAAAATGTACTAAATATGAACTTCAATGAGGAGTTTCCAAGAATGACTTGGCAAGAAGCCATGGACAAATATGGCACAGACAGACCAGATACAAGATATGGAATGTTGCTTAAGAATTTAGGAGAGATACTAGGCAATATTGGTTTTAACATTTTCACCAAAGCAATTCAGATGGGCGGAGCAATAAAATCCATAACTGTTAAAAATGGAAACACGAGCATTAGTAACGTTCGTATCAAACCTGGAGGAGATATTTTTAAAGTTGCCCAAGATGCAGGAGCTGGAGGTTTAGCATTCATAAGAGTTAAAGGAGATGAACTTGAAACAATTGGGGCAATAAAAAATAATTTAAATAATGATCATATTTCTAATATTTTAAAAATAACAGAAGCAAAAGATGGTGACTTAATTCTTTTAGGAGCAGGAAATACGCAAATTGTAAATCAATCATTAGATAGAGTCAGGCAATATATTGCAAAAGATTTAAAGCTAGTAGAGAAAGATAAATGGAACTTTTTGTGGGTCACAGATTTTCCTATGTTTGAAATGAATGAAGAAGAAAAAAGATTTGAAGCTTTACACCATCCTTTTTGTTCTCCTAAAAATATTAAGCTTGAAGATTCAAAAGAAATAAAAGAAAAAATAGCGAGCTCTACAGCACATGCTTATGACTTAGTGCTAAATGGATTAGAGCTGGGAGGTGGTTCTCTGCGTATCCATCAAGCCGAAATGCAAAGAGAAGTTCTTAGAACGGTTGGATTAACTGATAATCAAATTGATGAAAAATTTGGTTTTTTAATTGAAGCTCTCGAAATGGGTGCTCCGCCTCATGGGGGAATCGCATTTGGGGTAGATCGGATAACAATGCTTATTTTGGGGGAAGATTCAATTAGAGAAACAATCGCTTTTCCAAAAAATCAACAAGCAAAATGTCTTTTAACTAATGCACCTTCAAATGTATCCAAATCCCAATTAAAGGAATTAGATATTGAAATAACAATTGATGAATAAACTATTTATGGATGATCAATAAATTTTTTGTTTAAATAAAATATAAGGAGGTAGTGTTTAATTAAAAATATTTAATGTCAAAATTTGTTTTTGTTACTGGAGGAGTTGTTTCTAGCATTGGTAAAGGTATTGTTGCCGCAAGCTTAGGAAGATTATTAAAATCAAGAGGATATAGCGTTTCAATACTTAAACTAGATCCTTATCTAAATGTTGATCCAGGAACAATGAGCCCGTTTCAACATGGCGAAGTTTTCGTTACAGAAGATGGAGCTGAAACGGATTTAGATTTAGGTCACTACGAGAGATTTACTGACACTGCAATGACTCGTTTGAATAGTGTCACAACAGGATCTATCTACCAAGCAGTAATTAATAAAGAAAGAAGAGGGAGTTATAACGGAGGAACAGTACAAGTTATTCCTCACATCACAGGAGAAATAAGAGACAGGATTCAAAGAGTAGCAGATAATAGCAATGCAGATATTGTTATAACTGAGATTGGCGGAACAGTCGGAGATATTGAATCATTACCATTTTTAGAGGCAATAAGAGAATTTAAAAATGATGTTAACAAAAATGATGTAGCTTATATCCACGTAACTTTGCTTCCTTACATCAAAACTTCTGGTGAAATAAAAACTAAACCTACTCAACATTCTGTTAAGGAGTTAAGATCCATCGGTATACAACCAGATTTACTTGTATGCAGGAGTGATAAAGAAATTAATGAAGGGCTCAAAAGAAAACTCAGTGGTTTCTGCGGAGTTAATCTTAATTGTGTAATTGAAGCATTAGATGCTGATAGTATTTATTCAGTTCCGCTTTCTTTAAAGAATGAAGGTTTATGTAAAGAGACTTTAAAGTGCCTAGAACTCGAAGATAAAGAATGCGATTTAGAGAATTGGGAAAAAATAATTCATAATCTTAGAAATCCCGGTCAACCTATAAAAGTTGCTTTAGTTGGAAAATATATAGAACTTGGTGATGCATATCTTTCAGTAGTGGAGGCATTAAGACATGCTTGCATTGAACAAAAAGCTTTATTAGATTTGTATTGGGTAAGTGCTGAAATGATTGAGAAAAAATCAGCCGAAGAGTATTTAAGTGATGTTGATGCAATTGTCGTTCCAGGAGGATTTGGAAATAGAGGAGTGAATGGAAAAATTGCAGCAATAAAATTTGCAAGAGAAAAAAAGATTCCTTTCCTAGGTTTATGTTTAGGTATGCAATGCGCAGTAATAGAATGGGCAAGAAATCTAGCCCACTTACCGGGTGCATCTAGCTCGGAATTAAACCCAGACTCTCCAAACCCTGTTATACATTTATTACCTGAACAAGAAGATATTGTTGATCTTGGAGGCACTATGAGATTGGGAGTTTATCCTTGTAGACTGCAAAAAAATACATCTGGTAAAGAGTTATATAACGAAGATGTAATTTATGAGAGACATCGACATAGATATGAATTTAATAATTACTACAAACAAAGTTTTTTGGATTCTGGATACAAAATCAGTGGTACATCACCAGATGGAAGATTAGTAGAGCTAATTGAATTAGTTGATCATCCATATTTTTTAGCTTGCCAATACCATCCTGAATTCTTATCAAGGCCAGGGAAGCCACATCCATTATTTAAAGGGTTGATCAAAGCATCGCAGGAAAAATTAAAACAATCAAATTAATATTATTTATTTTTCTTGAATGAAATAATGACAAATTTCTTACCAATAGTAGAAAAATTTCATTCATTACAAGGAGAGGGTTTTCACACAGGCCAAAGTGCTTTTTTTATAAGACTAGCTGGTTGTAATGTTGGATGTTCATGGTGTGATACTAAACATTCTTGGGATAAAGAAAAATACCCTCTAACACCAATCAAAGAAATAATAGATGAAGTAAAAAAGGCTCGACAAAAAGGAGCATCTTTTTTAGTTATCACTGGAGGTGAGCCTTTACATCATAATTTAGATAATTTGTGCCAAGCTATAAATAAAGAAACTTCTGAAGAAAATCAAAACCCAATCAAGATTCATATTGAAACAAGTGGCGTAAATAAAATATCAGGCAATTATGATTGGATTACTTTATCTCCAAAAAGACATTTACCCCCCAAAACTTATTTTTTGAAAAATTGTAATGAATTAAAAATTATTATCAATGACCAAAAAGATATTGATTTTGCAATTGATATAAAGCAAGAAATAATAAACAAATATCAGAACTTATCATCAAATGGCAATTTTTATAAGTTAGATAAAAAATATTTTTTACAACCCGCATGGGAAAACGTTAATGGGTTGTCACTTACAATTGATTTTGTTAAAAATAATCCTGAATGGAACTTAAGTCTTCAGACACACAAATACTTAAAAATTAAATAGTTTATATGGATTTAAAAAATAAATCTGCAGTAATTTTATTATCAGGAGGGTTGGATTCTTCTACTGTTACAGGCTTAGCAAAAGCGTCCAGAGCAAAAATATTTGGCTTATCTTTTGATTACGGACAAAGACATAAAAAAGAATTAGATTCCGCATTAACAATAGCCAAGCACTTTGAAATAGAAGAATTCAAAATAGTAAAGCTTGATTTATCTTTGTGGGGCGGTTCTTCTCTTACAGATATAACCAAGGAGTTACCTATTGATGGTATAAAGCAAAATGCAATTCCCAATACTTATGTACCTGGAAGAAATACAATCTTTATTTCTGTTGCGTTGAGTTATGCTGAGGCAATAAATGCTGATTTAATAGGCTTAGGAGTTAATGCATTGGATTATTCCGGTTATCCTGATTGCAGACCTGATTACATTAAAAAGTTTCAAGAATTAGCTAATCTTGCTAACAAACGTGGAAGAGAAGAAAATCCAATTAAACTTTGGACACCTTTACTAGAATTAAATAAAGAAGATATTATTCAATTAGCTTTTGATACTAATGTTCCTCTAGATAAGACATGGAGTTGTTATTCAGGAAATTTAGAACCCTGTGGAAAATGTGATAGTTGCAGAATTAGACAAACAGCCTATACAAAATGGCAAATAAAAAAGAATGAGAATTAAGACAAAAAAATTATCTAAGTGGCTTGACCCAGAATTAATAGCTAATCATTTTGCATTAAAATTTGGAGACCATGGATTGGCTTGGTTAGATAGTGACGGGAAAGATAATGGGAAGTGGTCTATTTTAGGAGTCAACCCAAAAGAAATTATTTGCTCAAGAGATATTAATGATTTAGATATCGATAATAATCCATTTTTACAATTAAAAAACATTGATAAAGGATTTTGGATTGGATGGTTAAACTTTGAGGCGGGTGCTTACATCGAGCCAAAAAATCCATGGAAAAATAATGAAATATCGACTTTGTGGATTGCCTCTTATGATCCAATTATTAAATTTAATCTAATTTCTAACGAAATAATTCTTGAAGGAACCAGTTCTGCTGAATTAAATAAATTTGAAAAGATAATTTTTAATATTAATGCTGATACAGAAAATAATTCTATTAAAAGTAATCTAAAATTTGATTTTTCGGAAATCAATTTAAAAGAAATAACTAACGAATTTCAAAAAAATATTTTAAAGGTTAAGAAATTAATATCTATAGGGGATATTTTTCAAGCAAATCTAACAACACAATGTGAGGTAAAAGCTTTAGAAATATATAATTCTTTAAGCATATATTCAAAAATAAGAAGCAAATTGCAAGCCCCTTTTGGAGGGATAATAATCAATAATTCAAAGGGTATCAATGAAGCAGTATTATCAACTTCACCTGAAAGATTTTTGAAAATAGACAAAGAAGGATATGTCGAATCCAGACCTATTAAAGGCACAAGATCAAGACACCAAGATAAAAATCAAGATGCATTAAATGCCATAGATTTGATAACTAATGAAAAAGATAGAGCTGAAAATATTATGATTGTGGACCTCTTAAGAAATGACTTGAGCAAAGTATGCGAAATAGGGAGTATTGAGGTTCCAGAAATATTAAAACTTGAGAGTTACTTAAAAGTACATCATCTTACATCAGTAATTAGAGGAAAACTAAAAAAGAATAAAAGCTGGGTTGACTTACTAATTGCTTGCTGGCCTGGAGGCTCAATAACTGGGGCTCCAAAATTACGTTCATGCCAAAGGCTATTTGAAATAGAAAAATGCGAAAGAGGACCTTACTGTGGATCCTTTATAAAAGTTGACTGGAATGGAGAGTTTGATAGCAATATACTGATAAGATCATTTATAGTTAAAAATAAAAAAATTAAAATATCTGCTGGTTGCGGAATAGTGAGTGATTCTGATCCACGAAATGAAACAGAAGAACTAAAGTGGAAACTTTTGCCTTTAATAGATTCATTAAAATGAAATTGAGTATAGGTTGGTATAAAGATAAATGGCTAGATATTGAAAATATTTATATCTCAGCAAATGATAGAGGTCTAAAGTTTGGAGATGGAATATTCGAAACTGTTTTAATAAAAAATAATAATGCTGTATTAATAGACGAACATATTCAAAGGCTAGAAAATAGCAGTAGGATTTTAAACATAAATTTGAATATTAATAAATCATATTTAAAAGACATTATTAATCTAGGTATTGCGAAATTATCTCTTAAAAACCATCAATTAGGATCAATTAGAATTAATTACAGCAGAGGTTTGAATAAAGGCAGAACAATTAGAGTTAATCATGATCAACAGGAGGATAATAAAAGTAATTTATGGATTGAATTTTATCTTATAAAACCTAATTTTTCTCCAATAAGTACATTTATTAGTCAAACAGAAAAAAGAAATCAATATAGTTTAATTAATCAATGTAAAACTTTTTCATATAATCAATCAATACAAGTACTAATAGAAGCTAATAAAAAATTATTTGATGATTGTTTGATGTTAAATACAGCTAATGAATTGTGTTGTGGCAGTACTTTTAATATATTACTAAAAAGAAACAACACATGGATAACACCAAGAAAAAAAAGTGGATGTCTTCAGGGAATTATGGTTAAAAAAGCTATAAAATTAAAAATCATAAAAGAAGAATTAATCTTACCTAAATTTTATAATGATGATATTTTAATTGCAATTAATAGTTTATCTTGTAGGCAAATTAAAAGAGTTAATGATATAGAATTTATAACAACTTTTGATCCAAAGTATTTCTGGGAATTGTTGTATAAGTAAGATTATTTTTTCTCTGGTAAAGAAGCATCAGATAGATTATTTATATAGTTATTAACTTTAAAATCAACAATATTTCCAATAACAACAATTGATGGTGAAGTAAAACCTTTATTACTAATTGTCTCTACTAAATTCTTTAATTCTGAAATTAAACATTTTTGATTATGTAAAGTTGCTTCTTGAATAACAGCACACTTAGTATTCTCATCCAAACCGCCCAAAAGTAATTCTTTAACAATAAATTCTATATTTCTCATACCCATATAAATTACTAAACCGTCAGATGATTTAGCTAACATTCTCCAATTAACAGTCCTTTTGTCTTTATCAATATCTTCATGTCCAGTGACAAAAGTTATGGAGCTTCCTGCTTGTCGATGAGTTAATGGAATCCCGAAATTTGAAGGAGCAGCTATTCCAGAAGTTATCCCAGGCACGATTTCAACTGAAATCCCATTTTTTTCTAAAAAGGATACTTCTTCACCCCCTCGTGAGAAAACAAAAGGATCTCCTCCTTTAAGCCTTACAACATTCTTTCCTTCTTTTGCTAATTTTAAAATAAGTGAATTGGTTTCAGACTGAGGAACAGAACACAAACCAGCTCTTTTACCTACATTAAATATTTCGGTTTTCTTGTTAGTTTCCTTTATGATTTCGGCGGAAACTAAGGCGTCATGGACCAAAGCATCACAACTTTTGATAAGTCGTAAAGCTTTTAAAGTTAACAGCTCAGGGTCACCAGGACCTGCTCCAACTAAATAAACTACACCGGGCACATTAATCTCCATTAACAAGTATGGTAGTAGAAGAAAATTGTATTGTAGATAAATATTGTGAAAAAAAGTTTATTCAAGCCAAGTAGAAAATTCACTTTGTTCAGTGCTTTTGTAACTCTCCTAAATGACCGATTAAGCGAAAGTATCCTTTTACCAATTTTGCCTTCTTTTGTTTTACTTTTTGACTCAAAAGCTAGTACTTATGGTCTACTCTCTTGTACTTATCAATTAGCACAATTTACAGCTTCTCCTATTATTGGGATTATGAGCGATAGGTATGGAAGAAGACCTGTAACTTTGTTTTGTATAACTGGCTCAATCATCGGGATATCAATATTATCTTTTACTGTTTTATTTGATTGGTCAACTTCACTGGCTACTATCCCTTTATTTTTATTGTTTATAGCAAGACTTATTGATGGTCTAAGTGGTGGAACTGCAGCAACAGCGACTACTATTCTTGCAGATATTTCTAGTCCTGAAAAAAGGGCAAAAACCTTTGGACTTATTGGAGTTGCATTTGGGTTAAGTTTTTTCTTAGGTAATATATTTGTCGTTATTTTTGCTAAGAATGCGGATAATAATTTCATCATCCCAGTAATTATAGCTTCAATAATTCCAATTATAAACTTTATACTAGTATTCTTTTATTTGCCAGAAACTAAGCCTCAAAAAGAATTAAATAAATCAACCCAAATTTTAAAAAACCCTTTAAAACAATTATTTAAAGTATTCAAAGAAGAAAAAATTAGAAAATTATCTTTAGCTTTTTTTATATATTTTATAGCTTTTACTGGACTAACAAATATTTTAATTTTCTTCCTTCAAGAGTCTCTGAATTGGACTACTAAGGCATCAAGTGGAACTCTTGTAGTTGTAGGCGTAATAGCAATTATTGTACAGGGCGGGCTAATTGGTCCATTAGTAAAAAGATTTGGAGAAATGAAACTCACCTTGATTGGTTCAGGATTTATTCTTTTAGCATGTTTCCTATTGATAACAACACCTAAAGAAAATGCGGCAGCAAATATTTACTCTGCCGTTTCATTTTTAGCTGTAGGTGCAGGGTTAATTACACCTACCTTAAGAGCTTTAATTTCAAAAAAATTAGATGGAGATAATCAGGGGTCTATATTAAGTAATTTGCAAGGTCTTCAAAGTCTTGGCGGAGTTTTAGGTATTGGGATGGCTGGGAGAGTTTATGATGATTTTGGTCCTAAAGCACCATTTATTGCAGGATCAATTATTTTACTCTTTATGATCTACCTTATTGCTGAAGGGAAAGATAACAAAATTTCCTATAATTAACGAAATAAATCTTCCTAATGAAATACGAAGCAAATAACTACATTAATAGGGAATTAAGTTGGATTGAATTTAATAAAAGAGTTCTTCTTACTGGTATGGAGAAAGATTATAAAGTATTAGATAAAATTAAATTTTTTTCAATTTTCAGTAATAATCTTGATGAATTTTTTATGGTTAGGGTTGCATCATTAAAAGCTCAAGTTGAAGCTGGAATTAGAAAAAAAAGTATTGATGGACTAATGCCTAAAGAACAACTAAAAAAAATAAACAAAGAAGTAAAAAATCTCACAAACCTCCAAGAAAACTACCTTAATAACGAACTAAATGATGAGCTCAGAAGTCAAGGGATTTTCATCAAAAAGTATCAGGAACTAAATGAAAATCAAAAAAATTGGTGTAATAATTATTTCCTATCATCAATATTTCCATTATTAACGCCATTAGTTGTTGATCCTGCACACCCATTCCCCTTTATAAGTAACCTTAGTCTTAATTTAGCTGCTCTAATTAATGATGGCGAAGAATCAAAAAATCAATTTGTAAGAATTAAAATCCCGACAAAAAATATAGGCAGATTTATACTTATTCCTAATGAAATTATTGAAACTAAAGATGAAAGAGAGCATTTTTTTATAACTGTTGAAGACTTAATTGGAAACAATATCAATGCCTTATTTAATGGAATGGAATGCTTAAATTATTCTTTTTTCAGAGTAACAAGAGACGCGGATTTAGAATTAAAAGAACTTGAAGCTGACGACTTACTTCTTGCAGTAGAACAAAGCTTGCAAAAAAGAAGATTAGGGGGTGATGTAGTTAGATTAGAAGTAGAAGAAAATATACCAGAGAATATTTTAAAGTTACTCATTGAGAGTATTGAAATAACTGAAGAATATATTTACTTTTGCAAGAGCTTATTAGGACTTGATGATTTAAATTATCTTACAAAAATTAATCGCGAGGATTTAAAAAGAAATTTGTTAATTGGAAACACTCATCCATTATTAAAATCATTAGATGCTCCAAAAGATAAAAATTTTAACTCTATTTTTAGCATTCTCAGGAAACAAAATATACTTCTGCATCACCCATATGACTTATTCAAAACCTCTGTTGAAGAATTTATCAATAAAGCTGCTGATGACCCCCTTGTATTAGCTATTAAAATTACTCTTTATAGAGTTTCAAAAGATTCTCCAATTATTGAAGCTTTGATGAGAGCCGCTGAGAATGGGAAAGAGGTAATGACTCTTGTTGAGCTCAAAGCAAGATTTGATGAAGATAACAACGTTCAATGGGCAAAACAGCTTGAGCAGGCTGGAATTCATGTCGTTTATGGAATACTAGGCTTCAAAACACATACAAAAGTTGCGTTAGTGGTTAGAAAGGAAAAAGGAAGACTAAGAAATTATTTTCATATTGGAACTGGAAATTACAATTCAAACACTTCTCGCTTTTACACAGATATAGGACTTCTTTCAACAGATCCTGATATTTCCTCAGATTTAATTGAACTATTTAATTATTTATCAGGATTCTCAAAACAAAAAACTTATCAGAAATTATTAGTATCTCCAACATCATTAAGAAAAAAATTCATCTATCTAATAAATAGAGAAATTGATAATGCCAAAAGAGGAGAAAAAGGAGAAATCATTGCAAAAATGAATTCTCTAGTAGACCCAGAAATTATTCAATTACTTTATTTAGCTTCACAAACAGGAGTTAAAATTCACCTAATTATCAGAGGTATTTGTTGTTTATATCCTCAAAGAAAGAATTTGAGCGAAAATATTAGGGTCACGAGTATTATTGGGCATTTTCTTGAGCATTCTAGAATTTTTTGGTTTCACAATAACAATAATCCAGAAGTTTTTATTGGCAGTGCAGACTGGATGAGGAGAAATTTAGACAGAAGAATAGAAGCAGTAACTCCCATAGAAGACATAAAATTAAAATCTCAACTATATAACCTTTTACAAATTTATATTGATGATAACTATTACTCCTGGGTAATGAATAAAGATGGAGTGTACGAAAAAAAGAAGGAAGACTCAAACTTAAATCGGTCTCAAATTGATTTGATCAAAAATTGAAAAAACAATTAATTTTTATAACATTTTAAAAAATTACTCAATATTGATAAATATTTTTATTTAATTAAAAACCAATTATATCAATTGTTTTAAGGGAATAAAGATAAAATTTAATTTATTTGTCTTTAAAGTTTCAACGCAAAAGTAGTTTTTATTTTGATTTCAGTGCTAACTTTTTAAAAAATCCATTTAAAGAGGCCAGGGTGATGGGGATCCTTCTGGAATCTGGAAATAGTTCTTCAAAAAAGAAAACTGAAGAACCTAGATTACCAAACACTGCGGGCAAGACTCGCAAAACAAAATCGAGCTTAACTGCTAAAAAAAGCCAAAAAAAATCTGTAAGACTAGCTTCAGATTCTATAGGTTATTACTTAAGTAGTATTGGAAGAGTTCCTCTTCTTACAGCATCAGAGGAAATAGAGTTAGCGCATCATGTTCAAAACATGAAAAAAATGCTAGAAATTCCTGAAATAGAAAGATCATCAAAAAATCTACGCCTAATTAAAATTGGGAAAAGATCTAGAGATAGGATGATGTCAGCCAATTTAAGGTTAGTAGTGTCTGTTGCCAAGAAGTATCAAAATCAAGGTTTAGAATTATTAGACTTGGTACAAGAAGGCGCTATAGGCTTAGAAAGAGCTGTTGACAAGTTTGATCCTGCGATGGGATATAAATTTTCTACTTATGCTTATTGGTGGATTAGACAAGGAATGACAAGAGCTATTGATAACAGTGCTAGAACAATCCGATTGCCAATTCATATCAGTGAAAAGCTATCCAAAATGAGGAGAGTTTCTAGAGAATTGTCTCAAAAGTCAGGAAGGCAACCAACCAGATTAGAAATGGCAACAGCAATGGGGATAGAGCAAAAAGATTTAGAAGACTTAATCTCTCAAAGTGCTCCATGCGCATCTCTTGATGCTCACGCAAGAGGCGAAGAAGATCGTAGTACTCTTGGTGAACTTATTCCTGATCCAAATGGAGAAGAGCCTATGGAAGGAATGGATAGAACCATCCAAAAAGAACATTTAGGAACTTGGCTTACACAGCTAAATGAAAGAGAACAAAAAATCATGAAACTTAGATTCGGTTTAGACGGAGAAGAGCCTCTTACACTTGCTGAAATAGGAAGACAAATAAATGTATCCAGAGAAAGAGTTAGGCAACTAGAAGCAAAGGCAATATTAAAACTGAGAGTAATGACCACTCATCAAAAAGCAGCATAATTAAATTGTTGAATTTTGTTTTTATTTTAATTTATATATTTATTATCTTTTTAATTTCAATAATATATAAAAAGTTTAATCCAAATAATAAAGAAGCACTTAGAAAAATCATTCATATTGGAATAGGACCTTTAATTCCTCTCGCTAAATTTTTAGATATAGATCAAATGTCTGCTCTTTATTTCACAGGGCTTATTTCGTTATTAACCTTCATAAATTACCAATCTAAATTATTCCCAACTATTGAAGATGTAGATAGAAAAAGTTATGGAACATTATTTTATTGTCTAAGTTTATTTATCTTAATATACCTTTATTGGAATAAAGATCCTACTTCACTGATCGCTGGATTTTTTATAATGACATTTGGAGATGGCTTTGCGGGATTAATAGGTAAAAACTTTCAATCCAAAAGTTGGTTTTTTTTAAACCAAAAAAAATCCTTCTTTGGAACAATGACTATGTTCATTACAAGCTTGATAGTTGTTTTTGGTTTAAGTTATTTCCAAAAATATTCTTTGAGTATTAATATATTTACCATTGCATTTATTTCAACCGTTATTGAACAATTTAGTATTTTTGGAATAGATAATTTAATTGTGCCAATTTCAGCAGCATTTTGCTTTAACTATTTTATTACAGGTTTATAAATTACAAAATTGACTCATATAAACTCGCGAGCAAATTTTTTGTCGTATTTATATTTATACAAGCATCAGTAATACTTCTCCCATACTCAAGATCATTGCAATTTGAAAGTTTTTGATTACCTTCCTTAAGATGACTTTCAAGCATGATTCCTAAAATATTTTTTTCCCCATTTTTAATTTGATTTGCTACGTTTTTTAAAACAGCAGATTGCTTCCTGAAGTCTTTATTAGAATTTCCATGACTACAATCAATCATAACTTTGTATGGAAGATTATCTGCTTTTAATTCAGAAGAAATACTTTTTACGTGTTGATTTTCAAAATTAACTCCTTTTGAACCCCCTCTTAAAACTATATGTCCATCTGGATTACCGGTCGTATTAACAATAGAGGCATAACCTTGATCATTAACACCTAAAAAATGATGGGATTTTGAAGCCGACTGCATCGCATTAATAGCTGTACTAAAAGAACCATCTGTACCATTTTTAAAACCAATAGGCATAGATAATCCTGAAGCCATTTCTCTATGAGTTTGACTTTCAGTAGTCCTTGCACCAATTGCTGTCCAGCTGATTAAGTCAGCAATATATTGAGGAACAATTGGATCTAACAACTCAGTCGCTGAAGGAATACCGCGAGTTGCGAGATAAGAGAGTAAACTTCTAGCTCTACGTAAACCTGTATTGATATCGTATGAACCATCTAGATGTGGATCATTTATCAATCCTTTCCATCCAATTGTGGTTCTTGGTTTTTCAAAATATACTCTCATTACAATTTCCAACTTATCATTATAGATTTTTCTAAATTCCTGAATATATTCTGCATATTCTTTAGCAGCTTCAATATCATGAATTGAGCATGGTCCCATTATGACTAAAAGCCTAGGATCATTATTATGCAAAATATTTTGTATCGATCTTCTAGTATTTGAGACAGTATCAGCGGAGGTATAATCTAGAGGTATATCATTATGAAGTTTAATTGGAGGTATTAATGGACGTGTTTCAACAACATGCAAATCAGATGTTTTTTCTAAAGATTGATTATTTGATGAAGTCATCATTAATTAATTAATTAAGGAGTTTGAATATTTAAAAAAGCATTGATGAATACTCTCCTTATCAATATTAAAAATAACAATAGATTAGGCATTAAACCTCACAAATGAAGAAATTGGAAACATTGCTCAAAGATTATACCGACCACGTAGCTGAAAGAGCTGCTCAAGGCATCCCTCCATTACCTCTCAATGCAGAGCAGATAAATTGTGTTACACAACTATTAGAACAAGAAAATAATTCCGAAAGTGAATATCTACTGGATTTACTTATTAATAGAGTACCGCCAGGAGTGGATGAAGCAGCATACATAAAAGCAAGCTGGCTTACAGCGATTGTTAATAAAGAAAAAGATTGCAAATTCATTAATTCCCAAAAAGCGATACAAATTCTGGGAACAATGATCGGAGGATATAACGTTAATTCACTTATTGAGATACTCAAAAGTAAAAACAATTTACTTGCCCAAGAAGCAGCACAAGTTTTAAAGAATATTATCCTTGTTTACGATGCAGCTAATGATATTTTTGATTTATCTCAAAATAATATTTATGCAAAAGAGGTTATAAATAGTTGGGCGAATGCAGAATGGTTTACAACTAAAACTTCTCTTCCAAAAGAAATTACATGTTTAGCATTCAAAATTGATGGTGAAACAAATACTGATGACTTATCTCCGGCAGTTCATGCTACAACCCGTCCAGATATACCACTTCACTCATTATCCATGCTTGAATTCAAGAGGCAAGATGGACTTAAAACTCTTGATGATCTTAAAAAGCAGAATATACAAATAGCTTATGTTGGAGATGTTGTTGGCACTGGAAGTTCAAGAAAATCTGCCATTAATTCTGTTATTTGGCATATAGGCGAAAATATTCCCTTTGTTCCTAATAAAAAAACTGGTGGGATAATAATAGGAAACAAAATAGCACCAATTTTCTTTAATACCGCCCAAGATTCAGGCGCTCTTCCAATTGAAACTGATGTCTCTGACATTAAGACTGGTGATTTACTAAAAATATTGCCCTATGAAGGTCTCATTAAAAAAATAGATAAAATTACAAATACTGAATTAGTAATTAGTCATTTCAAATTAAACCCATCAACACTTACAGATGAAATTCAAGCTGGTGGAAGAATAAATCTTATGATTGGAAGATCTCTCACCGATAAAATCAGAAAAAAACTTGAATTAGAGCCCAGTGAAATATTTATACGTCCAAAAAGTCCAAAAGAGATTAATACTGGGTTTACTCAAGCACAAAAAATAGTAGGTAAGGCATGTGGATTAGAAGGAGTTCTTCCTGGCACGACATGTGAACCCATTATGACAACTGTTGGTAGCCAAGATACAACTGGTCCAATGACTAGAGATGAACTTAAAGAACTAGCTTGTTTAGGTTTTACTGCGGATTTAGTAATGCAAAGTTTTTGTCATACTGCTGCATATCCTAAACCAGTTGATTTAGTGACGCATCAAGAATTGCCTGATTTTATATCACAAAGAGGTGGTGTAGCCCTTAAACCTGGAGACGGCATAATCCATAGTTGGCTGAATAGAATGCTTCTTCCTGACACTGTGGGAACAGGTGGTGATAGTCATACAAGATTCCCTCTTGGAATTTCCTTCCCAGGAGGCTCAGGTATTGTTGCTTTTGCTGCAGCAATAGGATCAATGCCATTAAATATGCCAGAATCAGTATTAGTAAAATTTAGAGGAAGTTTACTACCAGGAATCACACTACGAGATCTTGTCAATGCAATTCCACTCTTTGCAATTAAAAAAGGTCTATTAACAGTTGCCAAAGAAAATAAGCAAAATATATTCAACGGGAAAATTATGGAAATAGAAGGTTTACCTGATTTAAAACTTGAACAAGCTTTTGAATTGACTGATGCCACAGCTGAACGCTCCTGCGCTGGGAGCACAATACTCTTATCACATAAAACTGTAGAAGAATATTTAAAAAGTAACATTTGCCTCTTAGAGAAAATGATAGAAAGTAATTATGAAGATGCAAAATCAATATCAAGAAGAATTATTGATATGAAGACTTGGCTCAAACAACCTGAATTAATTCAACCAGATGAAAATGCCTCTTATGAAGAGATAATAGAAATAGACCTTGCTGAAGTTACACAACCAATAGTAGCTTGCCCAAATGATCCAGATAATGTCAAAGAAATTCAAAAAGTAGAAAATACTGAGATCGATGAAGTCTTTATAGGATCATGCATGACTAATATCGGACATTACAGAGCTGCTGCTAAGGTTCTCGAGGGTATAGAACAATTAAATGCAAAACTTTGGATTTGCCCTCCAACAAAAATGGATGAGGAAACTCTCAAAGCAGAGGGATACTATGAAATATTTGAAAAATGTGGGGCAAAATTAGAGTTACCAGGTTGTTCATTATGCATGGGAAATCAAGCAAGAGTAGATGAAGGTTCTGTAGTCTTCTCAACCAGCACACGAAATTTTGATAATAGACTTGGCAAAAATGCCCAGGTATTTTTAGGAAGTGCTGAATTAGCAGCAGTTTGTGCTCTGCTAGGGAAAATACCTACTGTAAATGAGTATCAACATATTACTAAAGACAAAATATATCCATACTCTGATGAACTTTATCGTTATCTTCAATTTGATGAAATAGAAAATTTTAATTTGTCAAAATGATAATGAACTATGCAAAACCAAATAAAAGAAAATATTCAAAACACTAGTAATAACTCCTCTCGAAGCATTAAAAAATTACTTAAACAAAGATCTTTTGTCGTCGTAATATCGATTCTATTTACAGGATTAGGAGCATCAATAACTAGTATTTCTTTTAAAACTGGTATTTATTTTATAAATGATTGGAGATTAGAACTTTTAGATCATTTTCCATCCATTGCAGTTTTACCAGCATTTGGTGCTGTTGGTGGAGCAATAGCAGGATTTTTAATTAAAAATATTGCTCCAGCTGCTAAAGGTTCTGGTGTAAGTCAAATCATGGGATTCTTAAGGCATAAAAAAGTACCCATGAATCTAAAAGTTGGATTAGTTAAATTAATATCTGGAATAATTGCAATTGGTAGTGGTTTCCCTTTAGGCCCTGAAGGCCCATCAGTTCAAATGGGAGGATCAGTTGCTTGGCAAATGGCACGATGGCTTAAAGCACCTCTGGCATTTAGAAGAGTACTTGTTGCAGCAGGAGGCGGTGCAGGGATCGCTGCGGTATTTAGTGCTCCTTTAGGTGGATTTGTTTATGCTATTGAAGAATTATTAAATTCTGCAAAGCCGGTAATCTTATTAATAGTTGTAATAACAACATTCATAGCAGATTCTTCTGCAGATATTATTCAAGCCTTGGGTTTAGACCCAAAAGCAGGAGGTTTTGACTTCAACCTAGGATTTTTAATCCAAAAAGAATATGATCCATCTGTCTTTTTCTTACCAATAGATTTTATTTATCTTTTATTACTGGGAGTTATTATTGGATTATTTGCAGAACTTTACAGCAAGTATGTTCTTTTTATGCAAGATCTTGGAAAAAAATGGTATAAAAATAAATTTATTTTAAAAATGAGCATTTGCGGACTTTTACTTGGGAGCATTTATTCTTTTTTACCTAGCTCTTTTCACAATTTAGATGAATTACAAACCATAATAGCTGAAAAAAATACCAGTATTGAAATAGCTCTTTTAGCTGTATTTATACTTTTTATAACAACTGGTTTAGCTGCCGCTTCAGGAGCACCTGGAGGATTATTCTATCCAATGCTCACGTTGGGTGGAGCTATAGGGTTAATAATGGGAAACTGGGTAGAAATTGCCACAGGTCATGCCCCAAGTACATATATCTTTGCTGGGATGGGGGCATTTGTAGCAGGATGTTCCAGAACACCTATAACAGCTATGTTCTTAGCTTTTGCACTAACAAAAAATTTATTAATAATGAAACCTGTTCTAATTAGTTGTATTACAAGTTTTTTAATTGCAAGAGCGTTTAATGAAAAATCTATTTATGAGAGACAAATACAAATTGAATTAGAAGAGTAAAAAAACTGATTTTTAATCAAAAACAGCCGTTTTGCAATCGTATACAAAAATCTGATGATTTAAATGTAATCTTACTGCTCTTGCAAGAGCTATCCTCTCAATATCTCGTCCTTTTCTAATCAAATCAGCAACCTCATCCCTATGACTTACATTTACAGTACATTGCTCAATTATTGGCCCTTCATCTAAGTCTTGAGTAACATAATGTGCAGTTGCACCAATTAATTTCACACCTCTCTTCCATGCTCGATGATAAGGTTGTGCGCCTTTAAATGCAGGCAAAAAAGAATGATGTATATTTATAATTGAAGAAAAACTTTTCAAAAAAGAATCACTTAAAATTTGCATATATTTAGCTAACACAACGAGTTCAATATCAAAATCTTTTAACAAATTTAAAATTTGTTTTTCTACATTAGATTTTGAAGAATTAGATGTATCAACATAAAAAAATTTAGCATTAAAATCCTTAGCAATACTTTTTAGATCAGGATGATTAGAAATTATTAAAGGTACATTCATTTTTAATTCACTATTTCTTACTCGCCAAAGCAAATCTATTAAGCAGTGGTTTTGCTTACTTACAAAAATTGCTACATTTGGTATCTCATCTGAATAATTAATATTAAAATTGCCATTTATATCTATTGCAATTTTTTCAAATTGCTCATAAATTTCAGATTTGTTAATTGATAAATCACATCTATCCCATTCAATTCTACTCAAAAATAATCCTGCATCTTGATCTGTATGATGATCTGAATGCTTTATATTGCCACCATAATTAGATATCCAGCTAGTTAATTGACTAACTAATCCAGGACGATCAGGACATACAGTTCTTAAAATGATTGATGGTTTTTCCAAAAAAATCTAAATTATTTAATCTTTTGATTAACTACTTATAATATATCAATGAAAGTATTAAAGAAGAGTTTTAAAAATTCTCACATATTAATTATAGGATCAGGAATTATTGGAAAATTTAACGCATTGGAGCTATCTAAACAAGGTTTTAAGATAACTATTGCAGATCCACAAAAAAGTAAAAATGCTAGTAATGCATCATTAGGTCTTCTAATAAGTAATATGTATCAAAAAAGTAAAGGCAGAAGTTGGGAACTTAGAAAAAAAAGTAATGAATTATGGCCAAAGTGGATAAAATTTCTTCAAAAATACAATAAAACTTTAAACATTGAGAAACCATTAATCCAACTAACAACAGAACAAAAAAAATTTGAAAAACTAAGTAAGTTTATTTCTCATCATCCAATGCGTTATTTAAGAGTTTTAGAAGAAAATTCCACCATTATTCAAAATATTAATAAAATATTCAACATAAATAACCTGACAGGAATCATATCTGATCAAGACGGCAGGATAGATCCTATTGCATTATTAAAAACATTAAATATTGTCCTAAAAGATAAAAAGATTAATTTTATTAATGAAGAAATAGTAAAAATAAAAAAATTAAATAATCAATGGATTTCAACGTGCCGCAATAAACTTGAAATTGCAAGTGATGTCATAGTTTTATGCAACTCTCTTGATGCTATTAAATTAATTGACTTGAATTGTCATAACATAAAGTTAAAGCCTGTGTTAGGTCAGGCTATAGAAATTTCTATCAATGAAAAAGAGATTAATTTTCTATCTCTCCCTAAACATTTCAGCATAAATGGTAAAAATTTTCTTCGAACAAACAAGAACAAGCTAATTATTGGATCTACCGACGAATATGACATTGAACCAAAAGAAAATACATTTGAAGAACTTACAGATTTCCTAGAAAATAAACCTCAGTGGCTGAATAAAAATAATATTACTAATAAATGGTTTGGTATAAGGTCTCGCCCAGAAGGTGAACCATCACCGATTTTAAAAAGTTTAGAAAAAGGGTTAATTTTATGTACTGGTTTTTATAAAAATGGAATATTACTTGCCCCTGCTTGTTCTAAATGGATATCAACTGAGATTAAAAATCATCTTCTTTAATCTTTTGTCTCTGTAAAATCTGCGTCAATAACATCATCATCACTACCTTTTTCATTAGATTCATTTGAGTCGGGGCTACCTGGTGCTGGAGGCTGATTACCTGGCTGTTGATAAACAGAGGAACCTATTGCGTAAAGCTCTTGCTGAAGTTCTTCTAACAATTTCTTCATAGATTCATAATCATCTTTTGAAGTTGCTTCTTTTAATGCTTTACTTTTTTCTTCTACCTTAGTTTTAGCGGAAGCATCAACCTTATCACCAAGTTCTCCCAACTGTTTTTCTGTTTGATAAACAAGAGTTTCAGCTTGATTCTTTAAATCAATTTTCTCTCTTTTTTCTTTGTCAACAGAAGCGTTTGATTCGGCATCTTTGACCATTTTATCAACCTCATTATCCGAAAGAGTTGAGGCACCTGTTATGGAAATGGATTGTTCCTTACCACTTCCTTTATCTTTCGCGGTAACGCTTAAAATTCCATTTGCATCAATATCAAATGTTACTTCTATTTGCGGAACACCTCTTGGAGCAGAGGGAATACCATCAAGTCTAAAGGTTCCTAAACTTTTATTATCTGAGGCCATTTCTCTCTCACCCTGCAAAACATGAATCTCGACATTAGTTTGACCATCAACAGCAGTTGAATATGTCTCAGATTTTTTTGTTGGCACGGTTGTGTTACGAGTAATCATTTTTGTCATTACTCCCCCCAATGTCTCTACACCAAGAGATAAGGGAGTAACGTCTAGCAACAATATATCTTTAACTTCACCCGCTAAAACTCCTCCTTGAATAGCTGCACCCACAGCTACAACCTCATCTGGATTTACAGTTTGATTAGGATCTTTACCAGTAACTCTCTTAACTAATTCTTGAACAGCAGGCATTCTAGTTGAACCACCAACCATTACTATTTCATCGATCTCTCCTGTAGATAGCTTGGCATCCTTAAGAGCTTGTTCTACAGGAACTCTACATCTATCAATTAATTTAGAAGCAAGTTCCTCAAAATTAGCTCTAGTGAGATTTAAATCAAGATGCTTTGGACCTTCTGGAGTAGCGGTTATGAAAGGCAAGTTAATTTCGCTTTGAGTGGCATTTGAAAGTTCAATTTTTGCCTTTTCAGCAGCTTCTGTAAGACGTTGCAAAGCTTGTTTGTCCTGTCTTAAATCAATACCTTCATTACTTTTAAAAATACTTGCTAAATGATCAACAATACATCTATCAAAATCATCACCCCCTAAATGAGTATCCCCAGAAGTTGATAGGACTTCGAAAACACCATCTCCAACTTCTAAAACTGAAACGTCAAAAGTTCCACCGCCTAGATCAAAAACTAGTATTCTTTCGTTACTTTTTTTATCTAAACCATAAGCCAATGCAGCAGCTGTAGGCTCGTTTATTATCCTTAAAACTTCAAGCCCTGCTATCTTACCTGCATCTTTTGTAGCTTGTCTTTGAGAATCATTAAAATAAGCAGGAACAGTTATAACAGCTTGAGTGATATTTTCTCCTAAATATTTACCTGCATCATCGGAGAGTTTTCTTAAAACCTGAGCACTTACTTCTTCAGGAGAAAATTGTTTATCTAAGATTGGACATTTTAATTTTACATTTGAACCAGCCTTTTCAATACCATAACTAACATCTTTTGATTCATCGTTAACCTCATCCACTCTTCGTCCAACAAAACGTTTGGCTGAATAAAAAGTATTTTCAGGATTCATAACAGCTTGTCGCTTTGCTATCTGCCCAACTAGCTGATCTTGATTCTTTGTATATGCGACAACAGAAGGTGTTGTTCTGAAACCCTCTGCATTTGCTATTACAGTAGGTTTACCACCTTCCATAACAGCAACACAACTATTAGTTGTCCCTAAATCGATTCCAACAACCTTCCCCATGAGTTAATACTCTATTTAATATTCTCCATAATCGGTCATTGACGACATTATTGTTACTCTAAAACGAGGTGTGGTTCCCGAACAGATCACAATTTTTCTGCAAAATTTCTCTTAAAAATGATTACAAGTAAAACATCATTTCTTGCTTTGATTGGAAACCCAGTAAGTCATTCTTTATCTCCAATTATGCAGAATGCAGCCATTCAATATTTAGGCCTCGATTTAATTTATATGGCTATTCCTTGTAAAAATGAAGACTTAGATATAGTTGTTAATTCTTTAAAAAAAATGAATTGTAAAGGCCTGAACATTACGATTCCTTTTAAACAAAGAGTATTTGATATTTGTAGTGAAATATCTCCAGTTGCAAAAAAAGTAAAGGCTATTAACACCCTAAAGTTGAACAACAATCAAGATTGGATTGGAACAAATACCGATATCGATGGATTTATCTATCCTTTAAAAAACCTTAATTTAGTAAAAAAGAGTTCATTAATATTAGGCTCTGGAGGATCAGCAAGATCAGTAATTCAAGGTCTAATAGAATTAAAATTATCAAAAGTTACCATTATTTCACGCAATAAAGATTCTTTAAATGAATTAATTACCAATTTTAAAAATGACATCGAAATAGAAGGTTTGCTGAATAGTAATGACGAAATTGATAATTTAATTCAAGAAACTGATTTAATAATCAATACAACTCCAGTAGGAATGAGCAATACCACAAATGATGATGTAATACCATTTGGTCAAAGTTTTTGGAATTCTATTAACTCAAAAACAATTGTTTATGACCTAATTTACAATCCTTCCCCTACTCCGTTCTTGAAATTATGCGATAAAAAAGGATGCATGACCATAGATGGCACAAAAATGCTAATTGCTCAAGGAGCAAAATCATTATCATTCTGGACAAACGGATTAGAAGTACCTTTTGAAGTTATGCATGATGCATTAAAAAAATATCTTTAATCAAATAAATAAATAATATTTATAAAGAATTTGACCTTGATAATGTATCGTAAGAAATGAACAGACGCTCATTAAGCAAATTATGAGCCAAAGACCTTGTCTGAAATTATGACTGATCAAATTTATTACGAAACAATGTACATCCTTCGTCCTGATATAGCAGAGGACGAAGTAACAAATCATATAGATAAATATAATAAACTTCTTGAGGAATTCGGGGGTAAAATCCTTGATAGTCAAATGAGAGGTAAAAGGAGATTAGCTTATCAAATAGCAAAACATAGAGAAGGGATTTATGTTCAATTAAGTCATCAAGGTGATGGCCAACATATTTTCAAAATAGAAAAAGCGATGCGTTTAAGCGAAGATGTTATTAGATATTTGACAGTAAAACAAGAAGGCCCTTTACCAACTCCAAGATCTTCAAGTAAAGGATCTAACCAATCAGAAAAAAAAGAAGTTGAGAATAACGATTCAACTAATAATTCAGAACCTAAAGAAGATGAAACTAATGTTAAACAGTCAGCAACTTCTGAATCTCCATCTCCTCAAGTTAAAGATCCTCAATAAACTTGAATCTTAATTATTCATTTTTTGAATTTAATTCTGCCCATATTTTATTAGACATTCCCCACATATAAATAAATCCTTCTGCTTGTTTGTGATTAAAAATATCATCTTTACTATAAGTTGCTAAGTCTTGCCTGTAGAGAGAATTTGTTTCCGAAGAACGACCAATTACTATTGCATTACCCTTATGTAATCTTATTTTCACCTTACCATTAACAGACGCTTGAGTGGAATCAATAAAGCCATCCAATGCTTGCTTAAGAGGACCAAACCAAAACCCCTGATAAACTAATTGACCCCATTTTTTTTCTACTAAATTTTTAAAATCTAATACATCTGGATTTAATGTTATGCTTTCTAATTCTTTGTGAGCTTTTATAAGAAGTAAAAGGCCAGGCGCCTCATAAATTTCTCTACTTTTAATACCCACAACTCTATCTTCGATCATATCTATTCTACCAAAGCCGTGCTCTCCTGCTAAAGAATTAGCCTTTTGAATAATCTCTACGGGGCTTAAATATTCATTTCCTATTGCAATAGGAAATCCATTTTGAAATACAATTTCTATATCTTTTGGAAAATTTGGTGCTTCATTAATAGATGAAGTCATAGCAAAAACATCATCATTTGGTTCTTCCATTGGATCTTCCAATAACCCAGCTTCAATACTACGACCAAGAAGGTTTACATCAATTGAATAAGGTGACTTCTTAGAAACAGGAGCAGGAATTCCAAATTTTTCTCCATACAAAATAGCTTCTTCTCTACTCATCTTCCATTCTCTGGCAGGTGTAATTATCTGTAAATCAGGTCCTAAAGCATGAATAGCCAAATCAAACCTTACTTGATCATTTCCTTTTCCTGTACAACCGTGCGCCACTGCGTCAGCATTTAGTTCTCTTGCCAAATTTACAAGATTCTCAGCTATCAAGGGTCTGGCCAAAGCAGTTGATAAAGGATACTTTTCTCCGTAAAGTGCATTCGCTCTAATTGCAGGAAAAGCGTACTTTTCTACAAAATTATTTAATAAATTACCAATGATAGATTTTGTCGCACCTGAGTTTAAGGCTTTTTGTCTAATACTCTCTAAGTCATCTCCTTGTCCAAGATCAGCTACAAAAGTTACAACTTCTGAGATTCCATATTCATTTTTTAAATATGGAATACAGACACTAGTATCAACCCCTCCAGAATAGGCTAGAACGACTTTTTTTACCTGCTGCATTAAAATTCACCTCCAGTGAAGAAATCTGAAATCTTAATTGCTTTAAGCTTTCAAAATTTTATTAAAAACTAATAGTATTGTAACTACAAGTGCTGGACCAAAAACTAGTAAAAGGACAAGATAATTATTAATTAATAAAACATCTGGCTTTAAAAATCCATAGTATTTTAAAAAAATAGCTATTAAAACTGAAACTGGCCAAATTAAAAAATATTTTAAATTTTCTTTACCAAACAAAATTTTTCAAGTGCATGTTTATGTATTATGGTATATAAATAGAAATTTATTTTAAATGAATTCTAATAAGCTCAAAATTAGATTAAATGAGATTGCTGAAGTAAACCCAGCTTTAACTTGTTATCACAGAGAAGACCCCGCCCCTGTATTACCATTAAGGGAAGAACCTGATTTACTATCTTGGCTAGAAGAATCAGGCAGACTTGTAAATGAAAAAGATGGAGATTCTCAAGAGATAAGCACAATTGAAGAAGAAGAACTTTCAGCTTTAATGGGAGAAAAAGAAGATTATAAAACCGAAGAAGATTCTTCAGATGAT
>QCVU01000001.1 GCA_003210275.1 Prochlorococcus sp. AG-686-M10 | reverse complement strand
ATTTCTAATTTTTTTGATCAGTTTAAATTCAACAGAATTAACATCATTACAGGTCATGTAAATCCTAAAATTATTGAAACTATAAAGTTAATCAATGTCCAATTCAGTAACTTAACTATCACATGCTCGAATCCTGGTTTTAAGCTTATTAGTGAACTTTGGAATCAAAAAAATCCAAATTTAAAACCTTTTATTGAGCAAGAATTACCCAAATTTAACATCGTAAAAAAAGAACTTAATTTAGAACTAGAAAATATTTCATTAAAACTATTTCCTGTGCCAACTGCCCGTTGGCCTGGTGGATTAATCGTATATGAAGAGAATCAAGAAATACTTTTAAGTGAAAAAATATTTTCTGCACATTTAGCATCTGAAGAATGGTCAGAAACCAACCGAATAAGTACAGAAATTGATAGGAAACATTTTTATGATTGCCTTATGGCACCAATGTCGAATCAAATCGTATCAATAGCGGAAAAAATTTCTGAATTAGAAATTAAAACTATCGCTCCACTCCACGGTCCAGCAATTGAGTACAGCTTAAAAAGCTTTTTAAATGACTACATTAGATGGGGAGAAAATCTTTCAACAAACAATTCTAAAATTGTATTAATATTCGCTAGTGCTTATGGCAATACAGCTTCAATAGGTGATGCATTAGCTAAAGGTGTAAATAGAACTTCAGTAGAAGTTGAAAGTATTAATTGTGAATTCACATCTAATGATGAACTTATAAAATCGATTCAGAATGCTGATGGATATCTAATCGGATCGCCTACTTTGGGGGGGCACGCCCCAACTCCAATAGTAAGTGCTCTTGGAATTTTGTTATCAGAGGGTAATAGAGATAAACCAGTAGGCATCTTCGGCAGTTTTGGATGGAGCGGAGAAGCAATAGATTTGCTTGAAACAAAATTAAAAGATGGTGGCTTTAAATTTAGTTTTGATCCAATAAGAATAAAATTTAGTCCTAATAAACCAAAAATTAAAGAACTAGAAGAGATTGGCACTCATTTTGGGAGAAAAATTTTAAAAAAAGCAAAACAAAAAATTAGAAAATCGGATACTGGAATGATATCTAGTAAAACTGATCCAACATTACAAGCTTTAGGAAGAGTACTTGGTTCATTGTGTGTTCTGACTGCCTCAAAAGGAAAAGATGAAAATAATGTAAAAGGCGCTATGCTTGCATCTTGGGTAAGCCAAGCAAGTTTTTCTCCTCCGGGATTGAGTATTGCGGTAGCAAAAGATAGATCAGTAGAATCACTCCTGCAAAAAGGTGACTCTTTCGCCTTAAATATTCTCAGCGAAAAAGATTTCAGGGAACCTTTGAAAAGGTTTACAAAACCATTTTTACCGGGAGAAGATAGATTTGAGGGATTAGATATTGAATTAACACCTAATAATCAATTAATTCTTCCTGAGTCCTTAGCATGGTTAGATGCTTCCGTAAAAGAAAGAATGGAATGCGGAGATCATTGGGTAATATATGCTGAGGTTTTACACGGCAATATATTAAAATCTGATAGCCTTACTGCTGTTCATCACCGTAAGAGTGGAGCTAACTATTAAACCAAATTATTTTTATTTATGACTGATTCAACAGATCTAATAATCATTTCAGCTAGTTGCGGCAAAAATCTAGAACTTTCAAAAAAATTTCAAGAAAAAAGTAATGAACTAAAATTCAATTCTGAAATTTTAGATCTTACTACTTTTGATATTCCTTTATTCAATCCACGAATTCATACTAAAGAAAATATTCCTGTCGAAATAGTTGAAATAAAAGAAAAGCTTTTTGCTACTGAAAAATGGATTATATGTGCGCCTGAATATAACGGTTCGATACCTCCAATTCTCTCTAATTTAATAGCATGGCTATCCGTCTCAGGAGACGATTTTAGGAATTTATTTAATGGTCAGCCAATTGCAATTGCAACTTTTTCTGGTGGAGTTGGATTAGAATTATTGACCTCATTACGAATCCAATTAGTACATTTAGGAAGCCAAGTATTAGGTAGACAGCTATCGTCTTCATTTAGTAAACCTGTAGATGTAAAAACAATAGAGGATATTATTAAACGACTATCACAAATGAAAAAATTAAAAATATAAATCCTGATTTACAAAAAATTCAACAAATCATAACTGTTTATTCTTATTCCAAACTTTTAAAATTTCTCTAGCCATAGGGAGTGCATGTACAGATCCTCCTCCTGGAGTATTTTGCGCAAAAGCAACTATAAGCAACTCACTTTTATCAGAAGGAGTAAAGCAAACAAACCATGCATGATCTGGACCTCGTACTTCTCCAAAATCTTCAGCAGTACCAGTTTTGCCTGAAACTGGAGGTAAATTAGATATACCATCGTCTATAGCTACTCCTGTTCCAGACTCAACTACTTTTCTTAATCCATTTTTCACTAACTGAAGATTATTTGGATCTATATCAATTTTTATACGCTTTTGATTTGAAACCTGTTGATCTGCCGTTTTAGTTAAATAAGGCTTTACTAAATAACCACCATTTGCAATTACTGCATATGCACGAGCTATTTGCATAGGCGTTACTTGCACAACAGATTGTCCAATAGACATACTTGCGATATCTTCTGGTACCCAAGGAGTCCTTCCTGGTTCACCCCATCCTCTCCCTGTTTTAGCCCATTGACTACTTGCCACTAAACCTACATTTTCTTGTTCCGATATTTCGATTCCAGATAGTGCAGTAAAACCAAGCTTCTTAGAAACGTTATAAATTTCATCTACACCTACGCCATAACCAATCTGATAAAAAAAAGTATTACTTGAAACTCGCAAAGCATCTTCATAACCTATTGTTCCGAACCCCAAGTCATTGTGTTCTCTAAAACATTGACTTCCATATGTAATACAAGGTTTAGTTTCTAAAAAAGTTTCAGGAGGAAACTTTCCACTTTCTAAACCAGCTATAGCCGTTACAATTTTCCAAACACTACCTGGATCATATGCATTTAATGCTCTATTAAATAATGGTTTGGCTGGCGAATTAAATAATGCATCATATTCTTTTTGAGGCTTAAAATCTTTTGAAAAAAAATTCAAATCAAAAGTTGGTTTACTGGCCATAGCTCTTATTGCACCATCTCTCGGATCCATAACTATTATGGCTCCTCCTTTTTTATCTTTAAGCACTTCTTCAGCGATTAATTGTAAATTCAAATCAATTGTCAATTCAAGGTCTTTACCTTGTTTTGATGGTTTAGTACCTAAAGATTTTGTAAACGTGCCGGAAGAGTTCACTTCAATCATTTCTCCTCCCCATTCCCCTCTTATATGATCTTCATAAACAAACTCAATCCCTGTTCTTCCTATTAAATCATTTAATTTATAACCTTTTTTGGACAAAATATTAAATTCAGAATCTGTAATAGGTTGTGTGTAACCAATCACATGAGAAGCAACGGTTTTATAAGGATAATTTCTAATCATTTTTGTTGAAATCTCTAAACCATTTAAAAATTTTTCATTTTCTTTAAATTTGATCACTTGATCAACTTTTAAATCATCTAAAAGAGTTATTGAAAAATTTTTATTTATTAAACCGTAAGAATATTTTTTTTGAAGTGAATCAGATGAAATATTAAATAATTTCGAAATCTTTGATTTATATTTCTGCCATGCTCTTTCATTAACGTATTGAGGTTTAATTATTAAAGAGTACTTAAAACGGCTATCTGCCAATATTAATCCATTTTTATCTAGTATCCTGCCTCTAATTGGTTGAGTTGCAATTAGCCTAATTCTATTTTCATCAGACATCTTTTTATAAGTCTCATGATTTAATAGTTGGAGAAAAATTAATCTAATTAATATTAATAAAAAAGTAAAACTAGTAATTAAATAGAAAACTAAAGGCTGTCTATCAAAAGAGGGAAATTTTTTTTTTAATTTACTATTTTTCAAAAATTTACAACTCTTTCTGTAAAAAAAATTTTTCTAGCAAATTAATAATCTCCTTTATACTTTTTAGTTTTTGAACTAAAAATTTATAATCATTTCGTTTCCTAACTTTATCAGATTCCAAATTGGATATATCTTCTTCTTGTTGTTTGTTATCCATAACTCTAATAAATAGTTAACTTAAAAACTAAACTTCCTTTATAATATCCTAAATAATAAGTTACAAATCATCGAAATAATATTAAATTCTATTTAATAAAGGAGATTTAAATTGACTGATCTAAGTTTTGTTCAAAATAAGGATTACAACTGTTTTTTGAAACACCTGAAGCCCAACCAATAAATGCTGACATAAATACAATAACAATTATTGGGAGTAGGGCTTGCTGAGTATTTTCAAGACCTAGCCATTCCTTCCAACTTCTGAGAAATCTATCTCTTTTAAATTTTCTTTTTTCATTTTCTTCAGCTCTGGCTTTTTTAGCAAAAGACCTTTTTACCCACTTTTCAAAAGGTAGCTTTTTTGTTATTGCCATTTTCCTCTCAACTTCTAATAGTTGTCCAGAGTTAAGCTCAGGATGAAATGTGCTTATAAGCTCCAGAGTCTTCAGAAACATTTCTACACTGGCATCTTTTAGGAGCTTTTGATCTTGACTTAAATCAGCCCAGTCAATTTCGGGATAAAAACGATTTCTATTTAGCTGAATTTGCTCCTCTGACATTTGTCCTGGTTCTCTTAACCATCTATTAGTGTTTTCATCAAACCTTCTCCAATACAAAAATGGATTAATAAAGATTGTTTTGCCTGCAATTTTGACAACATCCTGCTGTAAATGATTGCTAATTTTATTATCAGGACTTTTCGGTTTGACCAAAATCTTTCAAGAGATAACTACTTAAGATTATCTTTTATTAATTATTTTTCCACATATAAAGAATATAATTTCTTATTTTCTCCTTATTTAAAATTTTTTTGTAAGAACCAACGTTGCTTTAAATAATTACAATATTCACATTTTGATGAGGGTTTAGGAAATTCATTTGATTGCAAAAGCCTTACTGTTTCGAGAACTTTATCTTCTACCCATGATGATGAACAATCTAGTTTAATTATATGGGTATCAAATTGGAGTTGATTATTAAAAAATTCTTCATTCTTTTTTCCATTAAAATAAACAAGATATGCCTCGTCTGAAACCGTAAAACCATTCTTTCTAAATAACCATTGATACATTTCTAGTTGCCTCTTATATCCTTTCGCATAATCATATTTATTAAAAGTTTCATTCCAATCAAAATTATTTCTTGAAGTCGCTTTTACGTCTGCAATAATTAATTCACCATTATTTTTTTTCCATACGTCATCGACCGCACCTCCAAAATCGTAATTATGTTCAATGGATTTATATCTTATCCCCTTAAAGTTACTCCTCCAAATATCTATATCTTTGTGTTTGAAAGGTATAGCATCAATATTATGCTCAACAAATAAAGGATGAGGTTCTTGGATTTTTCGATAATAATCAAATTCATTTTTACATAAATTATCAACTGCAATATTTAAAGTAAATGGCAAGGATGGCGGTTTGATTTTATGATTTTTATCTAGAACACAACATCTAGGACAATTCAGATACTTTTCTACTGTAGATCTACTTAACTTGATCATTACTTATATAATTACAATTACATATTAAAAAACAAAAGTTAATTTAGCTTTAAATTAAAGATATTTATAGTTTAAAGAATTTGTTTTTAAATACAATGATTAATAAAAACCATTAATTGATTAATAATAGTTTTCTGCTTGACATAAAAAACTTAGGTTGTTAACTAGATAAGATACTCTTTTAAATATGTATCCTATAGGTTATTTAGTAGATCCATCGGAAAAAATATTGTAGTATTTGAAAATGATATTAATAATCCAAATAATGAAGGTTTTATTTCATTTTTGAACATCATTGATGATAATAATAGACAATTAGGTTTTAGAAAGCGAACTTCAAAAAATAAGGCATTAGCTATGTGGAAAAAATTGATTCATGATGGCTGGAAAACAAGTGAATTAAAAAAAGTAGCTTAAAGTTTCTCATTATAAATTTATTGATAAATAATAATAACGTTCAATTCAATAATTAAAAATATAAACTGAGAGATGAAAAGTGGAAAAAGATTTTAAAGATTAGTAATTATCAATTATTTTGGATGGGTTTTGGAGAAGGCCTATTTCTAGGATTATTGATTAGCTATTTTTTAGTAATAATTATTTTAAAATGATCTGATTAATAATCTACTTAAATTTATTAATCGTTTTGGTCGGATGTATGAATAATAAGAACATTTCTTAAGGAGATATTCAAGCTCTTAGATGTATGTCAAAACATACGGGCTTTTCATTAGATTATATTTTCGATATCAAAACAGGATATTTTTATTTTTTTGACAAAACAAAAGAAAATTTTCGACCTTTAAGCTTAAGATTTGAATCTGATTATTTCAGCGAATCAAACATAGAAATATTTTCTGAAATTAAAGACAATTATTTATAAATAAATCAACTTAATTATATGAACATTGCAAATAAAGATTATCAGCTTATACAAAGTTTTATAAATTTAAAGTCTCTGAATGGGGAAATAATTTATCCAGAATAAAATAAGATTACAAATACTTATAAAATTAAATGTTTTTGGATAGATCCAAAATAAAGTATAAGATAGTTTTAAGATTTTATTCTTTATACATAGAATAAAAAATTTGAATTTTTAAACAAATATAATGAAACTTAGAATTTTCAATATAATTTTCTTTACATGCATATCAGCAGCCTTTATAAGACCGATCAAAGCAGCTACAACAGTTATAAAGTGCTCAGGAACAATTCCAAAAAATACTATTTGTAATATTAATGCTAATACTTATGAATTAGAATTATTAAGAGTCGATATTTGCCAGAATGATCCCTTTCCTAATTATAGAAAAACTGCAGATTATCCAGGAAGTAAATGCCTTAATCTATTTTTTAATGATAAAAATTTAGTTAAATATAACAAAAATTAATAACTCAGTCGCAATAAATTAAACAATTCTGATTAGTTGGATTATCCCTACATTCTTTGTCCCAGTAAGTTTGAAACTCTACAGGGCATTGCTCAAGTTCTTTTGGAGTTTCATTCAGATTTAAACCTGCATAGTTAAATGCCGTTAAATATTTTGGAAGAATATTAAATTGATTGAATAGTTTCATTAAACCTCCTATTTCTATATCTTTATTTTCTACCTATTAACTAATAATTCATAGAGTATTTTTACCCGAGTAGAAGTGCTTTGTGGTTGTCACGACTATCTTTTCCCATTCAACAGGAGTAGAAATAATTCAGGAGTCAAAAGCACTCACCGACTTTTTAGATAATGAGTGCATAAGACTCGAAAGGGGCAAACACATGCCCCTTTATTTTGTTTAAATTTAAGTATTCGTTGGCAAAAATTAGACAAAAAAAAGACCCCTATTTCTAGAGGTCTTTTTCTGGTTTTACCGAATCAAGTGTTTCCTTGTTTCCACTGTTTCAGTAAAACCTCTCCTACACACACTCATAGAATATGCCATATATTTCCTTTTCGTGGAAGGGGGTGAGTAATATTACTTATTTGTCACATATGCCAGTTACGACCTTAAAGACTTTATTGCATTAAAAAACACCCTAATTCTTACGAATCGGGGCGTTTAGTATCAGAAATTAGTGTGTGAGGAGTTTCTGATGCTTTTAATCTAATGGAAAAGATTTCAATTCAGTGTAGTGTTTACACACTATTTCTTTTCCCAAAATAGATAAAGGTTTGAAAATTGGTTTTTAGTATCGACAATTGCGATACTCGTTGAGATTAATTTCCACCCTCCAGAATTCCTTTTATTGATTATTGCTGCAATTTCACTTTCTTGTCTTTGAGTATTCGCATTTCCTACTGCGTAATAAATATCAAGATCATTTTCTAAATGTGTCATTTTTGACTTTGCTAAGTTTACTCAAGATTAATATTAAGCAATCTTTTATCGATAATTAAATGAATTCGATAGGGTATTTAAAAAAGAGTCTTAAATGCTTTTACCTTCACCTCAAATTGCAATTGGATTATTGCTTATAAGCATTGGAATAGTAGTTACTTTTGATATCAAAGTTGATTTATTTAAAGGTAAAGAGTAAAAAACAAAAGTTGGATATCTGGCAAAATGATTATATTAATTTGATCAAAGCACAATATGAATAAATTAAAAATTGGTCAAATATTCAGATATCCAAAAGATAAAGAAAGAGATAAAGTTGAAATTGATGGTTATCCTAACTTTTCATTTTATACGGATTTACCAAATGAAAATTTAGTCCAATTAGAAAGTGGAATAAATCCTATAGGAAAAGTAGGAAATAAGAATATAGAAAGAACACCTGCCATAATTACTCGTTCAAGTCCTCATAAAATTGGTTCTTAGGATACTCCCTGGCAAGATATTTATAACATTGAAAAAGGTCATATTAGATATTTTGGAGATAACAAGGACATAGGAGATCCTGAGAAGAAAAAAGGAAATAAAGCACTACTCAAGCAATTTGAAATACATAATTCAAGTGATCTTAATGTAAGAAGAGGGGCATGCCCGATAATATTTTTAAAAGTAAATCAATTGACGGAAAGCAAAAAGGTTATGTGGAGTTTAATGGATTTGGAATTATTACAAATGCAGAGAGAATTGTTCAATATCACAGAAAAGAAAAGATAGATTTTGTTAATTATGTTTTTGATTTTGCTGTTTTGGAGATGACAACAGAAAATGAATTTTTTGACTGGCAATGGATAAACCTCAGAAGAGATAAAAATTTATCAATTGAAGAATCATTAAAAAAAGCACCTTCATCTTGGAAAAAATGGATTAATTTGGGGAACAAAAGTATAGATATTTTAAGAAGAAATGTATTTAAACTAAATGTTCTTTCAACTTCAGAACAAAAACCAGAAGAAGGGTCAAAAGAACTTAAAACTCTTACTGAAATATATGATTTTTATGAAAAAGACAAATATAAATTTGAGAATTTAGCATCGAAAGTAGCGGAAACAATAATACAGAAGTCTGCGAAGAACTATAAAGCAGGATGGATAACTAAAGGTAGTGGAGATTCTGGAATAGACTTTATTGGGAGGATGGATATTGGAACTGGTTTTGGAAGTGCAAAAGTAATAGTTTTAGGACAAGCAAAATGTGAATCCTTAAATAATCCAACTGGAGGTAATCATATTGCTAGAACAGTCGCCAAACTTAAAAGAGGATGGTTGGGTGTATATGTAACTACCTCTTATTTTTCTCCTAATGTACAGATTGAAATTCTAGAAGATAAATATCCTCTTTTATTAATTAATGGCAAAAAAATTGCTGAAGTGGTCAACGAAATTGTTTTTGATCAAGGTTATGAAAATGTAGCAGAATATCTTAAAAAAGTTGATTCAGAATATGAAGGTCTAATCCAATAAAGAGATCCTGAAGAAATTCTTTTTGAATGATTTTAATTTAAAAATCTAGGAGATTTGCATAAAGATATCGCATAAAATAATTGAAAATTCTAAAAATCATTTAATCAGAATTTCCATAAAAAGTAAACTATCACTTTAATATGAATCAATGAGTACCTCATGGGAACACTACAAAAGGGAATCTGATAAAACTCTATGGGTTCATATTTGTGGCAATCCTAAGAGTCAAATTGCTATGGCGGTCAATAAGTGGTGGAATACTCGTTACCCCACTTACAAGATGAGGATATGTAATAAAGAAACCTTTGATTCAATCAAAAAGAAAAATTATCCTTGATATTTAATGTTGCGACTTCTTCCACTACCGATTTTTATTGGCATTTATCTTTTCTCTTACTGGAGATGTCGAAAAAATATTGCTGCTAGTGATAAGCAACTAAAACCATGCATTGATTGGGCATATTTAAAAAATTTACCTCTCCCACCAAAACCTTCATTTGTCGAGTTTTATATTGTTTATGTTTCTTCTTTTTTTAAATTTCCCTTTGGGATAATTATTCAACAACTAACTTTCTCAAAGAAAGTAAGATACTTCAAAAGAGAAATGAAATTAATATTTGATAAATGGAATTTAGAAAAAATTAAAAAAATAAAAAACTAATTTATTAAGGTGTAGAGAAGTTTAAAAATCTACGATTTCTCTATAGAGATAGATTTTTACCTATATGTGAAACCTGTGTGAAACCAATTTTTCAAAACTATGACTGGGTTTATACCCTACTTTTCATTCCCACTCAATGGTTCCACCCAATTTTGATACTTCAAAGTCGTTGGTATCATTGACTTCTTCAAAAGGGTAATTCACGTGACAAACCCGTGACAAACCAAAGACTTCCATTCTTTATACTTTTCTCTATAATTTTATGATCTAGTTGTAGAGAATTCATTCGTAATAAAAAGCAATTTATATAACCTATTTTTTTTAAAAAATAAAAAATATATAATAACTTCAAAGGAATTTTTTATGACAGGTTTTGGGAATAATAAAAAATCTGAAAAAAAGATTAAAAAAGGTGTAAAAACTGACAATTTTAAAGCACAATTTATCAACAAAGCATTTTTATTACATTCACAAGGAAATATTTTAGAAGCAGAAAAATACTATAGATACTGTATTGAACAAAAAATAAATGACTATAGAATTTATTCAAACTATGGTCTCATTTTAAAAAACAAAGGCAAACTAAGAGAAGCAGAAATATTGCTCAAAAAAACAATTCAACTGAATCCAAATTGGTCCGAAGCGCATAATAATATGGGCACTATACAAAAAGATCTTGGTAAATTAAGCGAAGCAGAATTATCTCTTAGAAAATCAATTGAACTTAACCCAGAGTCCGCAAATGCTTACTCTAATCTTGGAAATGTTTTAAGAGAATTAAAAAAATTTAAAGATGCAGAAATATCTCTTAGAAGGGGAATCGAAATAGATCCTAATTCAATAATTGGATATGCAAATTTAGGAAATATGTTAAAAACTATTGGAAGGGTAAAAGAAGCAAAAATATTACTTATCAAAACGATTGAAATTAATCCTGAATTTGTCAGACCATATTATTCACTTTCAAGACTGAAATATGAAAGTTCTGACAAAAAATGGTGTGATTATCTTTTTTCTGAAAAATTTTTAAAAAACAAAACTGAAAAAGAAAAAGTAGATATCTATTTTGCAAGATCAAATATTCTTCATAAAGAAAAAAAATATCAAAAAAGTTCTGAAAATCTCCAAATTGCAAATAAATTAAAACTTGCAAGAAACCCATCTGATTGCAATCTGGTTATCAAAAGATCAAATTTCTTACTTATGGAATCAGAAAAAAGGGGGGAAATTAATAATAAAAAATCCTCTTATCCACAAAGTATTTTTATTGTGGGAATGCCAAGAAGTGGTTCTACTTTAGTTGAATCTATTCTTAGTTTGAATAACAAAATCAAAGACTTAGGAGAGATAAATATCTTGGAAAAAGCATTTAAAAAAAGTAGAAATTTAAATCAAATAATTAGTCTTACAGACCTATACATACAAGAAATAAATCAAATTACAAAAGGATTTAGCATTACATCTAATAAATGGTTGTATAACTATCAATACGCAGGAATTATTGCTAAGGAGATCTTAAATTCTAAGATAATTCATTGTTTTAGAAATCCTTTAGATAATATTCTTTCAATTCATCGAGCAAATTTTGACGCAGGAAACTACTATTCTTCTTCATTAATTGATTCCACAAAAGTTTATTTAGACCAAGAAAAAATAATAAGCATCTATAAAGATCAATTTCCACAAAAGATTTATGATTTAAATTATGACTTGCTTGTGACAAATCCAGACAAAGAGATTAAATCATTAATTAATTGGTTGGGATGGGAATGGAATGAATCTTATTTATCACCTCATTTAAATGATAGAGCAGTATATACAGCGAGTGATATTCAAATTCGTTCCCCTATAAATTCAAAATCAATTAGAGGATGGAAGAATTATAAACAAATACTGCAACCCTCTATAAAAATGCTTACTCAAACTGCAAAATATAGAGACTTACTTTGAGAAATATTCAACACAAGCAGTTCGTTTTTTCATATCAAAATTTAATTCTTATCAATATACTAACTGTAGAGAAAACAGACTTTATACGATTTCTCTTAAGAGACGGTCAATTAGGTTCGTGACAAACCCGTGACAAACTGGCATCTGAAAACCCTTGGTATCAGGTATTTAGAATTTGAGATTGTGTGTGTTATAAACCGATAAATTGAAGTTATAACTGGGTTCTTAAAATCCGTTTATTCCCACTCAATAGTCCCTCCAAAAAGGTTAATAAAAAAGACAGTTATATCAATGGGTCTGAACATATTATAACACGTATTCCGCCACGTGAAACCCACGTGAAACCCACGTGAAACCTAGTAGGCAGCGAACCATAAGAAAAACAATTTATTACTTTACTTTCATAGAGGTGTAAAGATTATTTTGAGTATCTTACAAAAGCAATAAGTACTGATTGACTTATCGAAAGTTCCATAGATAATCTTTATTTTGGATATAAATAGATTATTGTTTTTCAATCCACGCTTAATTATTATTGGATGCTTAAGACCTTCTGTTCAGTTTGAGTTGTTAAAAAAAGCTAATAGATTTCCTATTATTTCTTTTTATTTATTCCAGAATATTGTACTCGGTTGGTTGGCTGAACCTCTTTATTGGTTGCAAAAAATTCTTTACAAGAAGCCAAAGAATATGCCTGATCCAATTTTTATTATAGGTGCATGGAGAAGTGGAACAACATACCTCCACACAGAAATAGTTAAAGCTACTAAAGCAGCTACAATAAAAAATACGTTTTCATGTTGCCCTCAGGCAGCCTTAATATTTAAAGAACTTTTTCGCAAATTTATACCATCTTATAAAAATAGATTTTTTGATTGGGTCCCATTATTAGCAGAGGGACCTCAAGAGTTAGATATTGCATTAATGAGATTAAGTTGCGAACATCCTCCAACATCAATTGGTCTTGGAAAGTCATTATCTAAGGATTTAGAAAGATGGTACAAATGGAAAGCTACATTAGATTTCAAAAAAAAATTAAAATTACTTCTTGAATGGGCATGGATTCATGATGGTTTACCTGGAAAAGTTTTTATCAATAAAGCTCCAGCATTTACAACGAGAGTTGACTTATTAATTGAGTTATTTCCCAACTCAAAATTTATTTACATTGAACGTAAATACGATCATGTGAAAAGTATAGAAAAATCTATCAAATCATTTAATAAAGAATTTGGTTTTATTCCATATCTTGGGAACGCAGAGAAAGATGCAAAGTTTACTAGATCCTTCATATTAGATAAATGGCAAATAATCAAAAATCTTATTCCTAAGGACAATTTAATAGAAGTTACATATGAAGATCTTATAAAAACTCCAAAAAAAACTATAGATAATATCAAAACGTTTACAGGGGTAAGTGTTATTTAAATCAAAAATAAATTAGAAGATTTTGGCAAGCGCATCAATTAAAGGAGTTTGATTAGGATATTTTTTTTCAAATCTACAGGCTTCTTCAGTAGTTGGAATTATTTCATGAAGAAGGAGATCTTCAACCCATTCAAGATCATTCTGTACAAAATCTTCTTTTGCAACTGATTTAAGTAATTCTATTTTTAATTTATCCCAAGCTTGTTTTTTATCATAATTATTTTGTTGCTGTATTTGCTTAAAAGTTGATTGAATACCTAGATACCATTTTCTGACTTGTTCGACATTATCAAAACCAGATGTATCTATAAATTTAGTCAAACTATAAATAAATTCTTGAAAAAAACTTATTTTCTATTTGCTTATAAAAAAACATAATAGATATTTAAGTTCCAGATTTATCTCGAGCTCTAAGATTACCAAGAGCATCTAACAGAGGCGTTGAATGTTTAAATCTAATAGTAAGTCTTACCGCTTCCCATAAAGTAACATCTCTTTTTGATGTAAGAATTTCTCTGGTCCAAGCCAAGTCGTCCTCGCCAAATTGACCCTCAGGAGTAATTCTTTTTATCTCATTTTCAAGTTCTTTCCAAACCTGCTCATCCGTCCAGTTACGGATTGTTTGGATATCTTTATAGAGAATTCTTATTCCGCTCTGCCACTCATACATTCTCTTTTCCATTTTTTCAAATTTATTCATTATTTATCTCTTAGTGTCGAATTTAATCCTATTTTTAAGAACTTTCTTATAGTGTATTTACCAAAAGGGAAAAATCTTGATGCTTTAAGTAAATTTTTTTCTAAAAATGCAATATAGTTTCGGCGAGAAATAGTGTCCATAAAAAAGCCTAAAATATATAAACTTAACCATCCAAATAAGCAAACTCCTATCCACATAACTTTTTACTCACGTGATTTAAACATTTAAATCCTTATTTTTATTGATTTTACTGAGCATTACATTCATTTTATTAATCTTATAATCTGTTTCCAATTCTAATTCTTCAATTAAACCGTCTGGTTTCAAAGCTTCTTCTACTAATAATAAATCTTTTCCCACTGATTCTTCTATTGGTTCCTCTAATGATTCTTTATTGGATTCTGATATTAATGAAAGTATATCTTCAATTTGTTTTAATTTAGAATTTTCATCAATATCTGATTGATTTGAACTCTTAGATTTTAAAATTTCATTAATTAATAGTTTACTTTTATCAATTTTTGATTTTAAATCATCTGACTTTGCCTTCGATAAAAGAGATTGATATTTTTTAGAATTTATTGCATCTTCTACTATGCTTCCAACCATACTAGATAACGATCTGCGCTCAATTTTTGCAATTATCTTAAGCTTTTTAAATAACTCTTTCTGAAAAAGAACCTGTACCCTATCAAGCTTAGTAGGCATTAGTAGATTAACCTAAATTAAAGATTACGATACACACTTGTAGTATAACAAATAGTATATATTAATACTAATCCGGCAAATTAACTTTAAATGTTTATTGTTATTTATAGGTTATATCATGATATCCAAATAACAAACAAATATTCAAAGTGTGTTATAGTATGTATAAGTGTGTAACTATTAAGAGACACATCTGCGAGGCAGTGGTGATGGGGATCACAACAGTCAAAGGTTTTTTTTAGCATTTATTTAATTCTTCAGTGGAACAATTATTTGCTCAGTTAAAAACCTTAGAAAGTAATGCTTTCTTAAAAAGCAATCTATTAATACTTGGACTGATCAAATCTTAAAATCTTTATTTTTGAGACATCAGAAATAATGAATCATTTTGAAAATGAATTATTCAAAGTAATTAAAAATGAATAAGAAAACTGTATTAACAACGCTTCTATTTTTTCTTCCTTTAGCTTTTTTAGAACAAACAAAACCGGAAGCTTCATCTCTCGGTAGGAACAAAAGTGTTAATGCCTTCGATTTAACTAATACAAATCAATCACCATTAATAATAAAGTTTTCATCTCCTGAAAATAATGTTGAAATAAAAAGTTGCTGGGAAATCGGGGATTTAGCTTCTCAAAAACGATATTGTTCTTCATCAATGACAAACCGTGAAGACTTTTAATTTATGAAAATACAAAATAAAACTCTTCAACCCCCTAGAGTCGATTACTTTTTCAAAAACTATATCGAAGTAAAAGGAGGCAACCCCCTTGAAGGACATTTAAAAATTAGTGGTGCTAAAAATTCTGCTCTAGTCCTAATGGCAGCGTCAATTCTTTCTAAAGGCGAAATAAATCTTTTTAATGTTCCTCAAATTACAGATGTTGCAATTATGTCTAAATTATTAATTGCAATGGGTATAAATATAAAATCGAATACAAATCAATTAACAATAAATACTAAAGAAATTATCATTCCACCTCAAGATTTATTTTTTGATTTATATCATGCCCTTAGAGTGAGTTTCTTTTGTATTGGTCCAATCCTTGCAAGATTTGGAACAGCTAAGATACCTTTACCGGGAGGATGTTCGATAGGATCCAGACCAATCGATGAACATATAAATTCACTGAAAAAATTAGGAGTTGTATTTCAATACCGAAATAATTATTTAATAGCTAAAGTAATTAATCCCAAAAAAAGATTGTTGGGATCATCAATCAATTTTAAATGCAAAAGTGTAGGTGCCACTGAGACTTTATTAATGGCAGCATCTTTAGCTAAAGGGAAAACTATATTAAACAACGCAGCAGAGGAGCCAGAAATTGTAGATTTAGCAAACATGTTGAATCTAATGGGTGCACGAATAAAAGGTGCGGGATCTGAATGTATAACAATTGAAGGAGTTGAATCCCTAAAAGGATGCGATTACACAGTAATACCTGACAGAATTGAAGCAGGTACTTTTTTACTTGCTGCGGCAATAACAAGATCAACAATTAGTCTTTTCCCATGCGAACCAAATCACTTAAAAGCAGTAATTAACAAACTAGAACTTTGTGGCTGCAAGTTCGAATATTCAGATTTTTGTTTAAAAATCATTCCCAATCAAATTTTAAATTCAGTTGATATGACGACAAGTCCATTTCCTGGTTTCCCAACTGATCTACAGGCACCTTTTATGGCTTTAATGGCAACAGCAAATGGTATTTCAAAAATTAAAGAAACAGTATTTGAAAATAGAATGCATCATGTTAAAGAGCTAAATCGTATGGGGGCAAACATTACTTTAAAAGATAATATTGCAACAGTAGTCGGGGTTGAAAACTTAAAAGGAAGTGTAATTCTAGGATCTGATTTAAGGGCTTCGGCAGCATTGGCTCTTGCAGGACTTTCAGCAGATGGGAAAACTTTGATTGAAGGGGTAGAGCATTTAGAAAGAGGATACGAAAATTTCTCTACAAAATTACAAGAAATTGGAGCAGCGATAGTAATTAAAAAAAAAATTAAAATTATGTTTAAACTAAATAATTATTTTGCAAAAATTAGTCTTAAAAATAACTCTAAAAAATATACTTCGGCATTTGCTTTTTCATTTTTTATTGGATTCTTCATAGCAACTATTCCATATATTTATAAATTTATCGAGAACTTCAGAAATCAAATATTAATTCAAGAACAGAGAAAAATACAAATTGAAAACAAAGAAAAAATATGTAAGGACAAAAATAGTGACTACATAAAGTTTTTGGATCTTGGCTTTACAGAAACAGCGAATAGAAAATTTAATACTTGCATGATAGATAAATGAAAGAATATAAAAAATTACTTTATATATTTATGATCCTATTTCTAGTTGGCGGTTGCAAAATATTGGAGAAAAAAGCGACTGAAATTAAAAACAGTTTTGGAATACAATCATCAGAAGAAAGTATTAAAAAAGAAAATAGTATTGAAATTACAGTTTCATGTGGAGAAAATAGTAATCTCGAAAAGTATATCAACGATGGGTGGACGATTAAACAAGAATACTCAGAAGAAAAAGTTTGTTCATGGAAAACAGTTGCTGCCTCGAAAGATTGCGATTTAGAAAAAGATAAAGGTTGTAAAATAGTGAAACCAGACAAAGTTGGTGAAGAGAAATTTTATTTATTAGAAAAATAATAAATCTTAAATTTTTCTTCGTTTAGGCTTTAATAAATCATGTAGAAAGTTCTTTATTTAATTAATCGATTTCACCAGATTCTTTTAATGAATTAACAATTCTTTCATTTTCATTTTTTAAATTTTCTAATGCAGATTTGGTAAATTGTTCTTTTGCTTCAAATTTTGCTGAGCGAATTATTTTTTATTAGGTAATTTCTTTCTTTGCTCTTGATTCATTTTTAAATTGTTTCTCAGTGGATATTAAAAGAAAGAATTTTTTTATTAAAGTATGATTTTTTATCTAGTTTTTACTAGTAAAAAATTCATCAGAAAAGTAATTAAGTCCTTATTGAATTAGTTCCTAAATCAACCGTGTCTACACACCTCCTAAGTCTTCTGAAATCATCAAGTACATTTCCGCAGCCATTAACTACGCATAACAATGGATCTTCTGCTATGTGAGTAAAAATTCCAGTTTCTTGAGTTACTAAATCATTAATTCCCTTTATTAGAGCTCCACCTCCCGCGAGCATGATTCCTCTCTCAACAATATCTGCCGCTAATTCAGGAGGAGTTCGCTCGAGAGTTCTTTTTATAGCTTCAATTATTTTACTAAGAGGATCAGTCATAGCCTCTCTAATTTCTCCAGAGGTTAAGGTAATAGATCTTGGTAAGCCGGAAGATAAGTGTAATCCCTTAACTTCAAAAGATGTATTGTCAAAACTGTCATCAGGGAAAGCAGAACCTATTTTAATTTTTATCTTTTCTGATGTTCTTTCACCAACAACCATATTATGCTTTTTTTTAAGATAGGTAGCTATTGATTCATTTATTTCATCTCCTGCTATTCGAAGAGATTCACTTACAACTGTTCCTCCAAGACTCAATACTGCTACTTCAGTTGTTCCACCGCCAATATCAACGATCATAGTTCCAATTGGTTCCGTTACTGGCAAAGAAGCTCCTATTGCGGCAGCTACAGGTTCATCGATTAAATAGACTTCCCGTGCCCCTGCTAATCCTGCTTCTCGAACTGCTCTTCGTTCAACACTGGTAACGCCACTTGGAATACCAATAACTATTCTTGGAGCTAAAAGACCCTTTCCTTCATTACATTTTTGAATAAAAGTTTTTATCATTTGTTCCGCTGCGTCAAAGTCTGCAATAACCCCATCCCTTAGAGGTCTTACTGCTCTTATATTTCCTGGGGTTCTTCCAAGCATTAATTTTGCTTCTTCACCTACTGCCAAAGGAGTTCCCTCTTCTAAATCCATAGCTACTACAGAAGGTTCTTCCAGAATTACGCCTTTCCCAGATACATGAATAAGAGTATTGGCAGTACCCAAGTCAATACCTATGTCTCTAGAAAATTGAAATCTATTCCAAAACATATACCTACTAAAAATTACTAAATTTAAATACTTCTTTTTATAGTAACACACATATACACCCTTATACACACTTATTTGAAGTAAATTACTTTATTCTCATTTATGTGCTAAATGACAACCTTTATAAAGACTTAAATTTCTTGAAGGTAAACACTTTGTGTGTCTTTTTTTATTTTTAATAAAAGTAATCAAATAGATATATCCAAAATAGATATCTAGTTACGATTTCTGAATCAATTGAAGCAAAAAAGTAAATTCAAGGATTTATAACTCCATTTAGATTTTTGTATTTCTGCCTTTTATACCCATAAATCAAAAAATATCGCTCTATAAAAAAAGAAAGTGTAGAGACATAAGTTCTTTTATGATTTCTCTATAGAGACTGACTTTTTGCATCACGTGAAACTTACGTGAAAGACCGCCATCGAAAACCATTGCAAATAGGTAGTAAATATTCTACGTGAAACTCACGTGAAACCAACTTTTTGTGGCTATAACTAGGTTTATAACCTATCTGTTATTCCCACTCAATTGTTCCTGGAGGCTTACTAGTAATATCGAAGACAACTCTATTAACCTGCTCTACTTCATTAACGATTCTGTTAGAAATTCTCTCTAAAGTTTCATAAGGAATTCTCGACCAATCAGCCGTCATACCATCTTCGCTTGAAACACATCGTAAAACTACAGGCCAAGCATAAGTCCTTTTGTCTCCCATTACCCCGACAGTCTTGACAGGTAAAAGAACGGCAAATGCTTGCCAGATATCATTATAAAGACCTGCTTTCTTTATTTCATCTCTTACTATCCAGTCTGCATCTCTCAAACAGTTTAATTTTTCATGAGAAACTTCACCCAAGATTCTTATTGCTAAGCCAGGACCAGGAAATGGATGTCTTTTTATAATTTCATCTGGCAATCCTAAAGCACCTCCAACCTTTCTTACTTCATCTTTAAAAAGTTTTCTTAATGGTTCAACTAATTTAAATTGTAAATCTTTTGGCAAACCGCCCACATTATGATGACTTTTTATTTTTACTGCGATTCTCTCACCAGTCTTAGGATCTAAATTCGTTCCAGCACTTTCAATAACATCTGGGTAGAGAGTGCCTTGAGCCAAATATTGGAAAGGGCCTAATCTATTACTCTCTTCTTCAAAAACTCGAATAAATTCTCCACCAATAATCTTACGTTTTTCTTCTGGATCAGTTATTCCATTTAATTTTTGAATAAATCTTTCCCTAGCATTGATATATTCAACTTTTATATGAAATTTTTTATCAAAAAATTCCATTAAAAATTCAGGTTCGCCTTTTCTCATAAAGCCTTGATCTATAAACATACATGTAAGCTGCTTACCAATAGCTTTATTGAGAAGGAAGGCAAGGGTTGATGAATCAACTCCACCAGAAAGAGCCAGTAAAACTTTCTTATCTCCTACTTGTTGCTTAATTCTTGGAATTGTTTCCTCTAAAAAAGTTTCAGTAGTCCAATCTGCTTTACATTGACAAATAGAATAGACAAAGTTTTTAATTACAGTCATTCCGAATTCTGAATGAATAACTTCAGGATGAAATTGAACACCAAATAATTTCTTTAGTTTGTTTGATATCGCAGCATACGGTGTATTTTCTGTATGAGAAATTTGAATAAATCCATCGGGTAGGTTATTTAATGAATCTCCATGACTCATCCACATAATCGATTTGTCTTCGACATTAGAGAGCAAATCACTTTCGCAATCGATATTTATTGGTGCTCTACCATATTCAGCTTTGTTGATTGCTGGGGTTACTGTACCTCCTAATTCTTTGACCATTAATTGCATTCCGTAGCATATACCCAAAACTGGAATCCCTAAATTAAAAATCTTTGCATCACATTTAGGTGCATTATCTTCATACACAGAATTTGGACCACCACTTAAAATAATCCCTTTAGGATTGATTTCCTGAATCTCCTTGATAGAAATAAAGTTACTAACTACAAGAGAAAATACATCTGCTTCTCTTATTCTTCTTGCAATTAATTCAGAATATTGAGATCCAAAATCTAGTATTAATATTGAAGGATCTCTCTCTTTTTTTAAAAATTTTTTACTCATGTATAAAAGTTACCTCAATTTATTTACAAAAACATAATCAACTTAAAATTAGAAATCTTTGAAAGCAGACATATAGTCTTTACTATTTTTACCCGACCAACGAATTAATCTTTTTTTATCAAAGATAATTGCTGCAACTTTCATATCAGTTTTTATATATTTATTAACGTATTCTATAGAGCGCTTTTCAACAGTATCTGATAGTTTATTCCATAATTTGTCAGCCATAGAAAGACTAAAACTTTCAAGAAGTAACAAAGCATCTTCAACCGTAGTTGCTTGAGATAATTTTTTAATGATTTTTATTGGGACTTCTTCTTTTATTGCTAAATAAACAAGAATTTCGATTCTTGCATCAGCTAAATGATTATGAGTATGAAAAATCCCTCCAGCTAATTTAATTAATTTGCCATGATAACCAAAAAGAATTACTGTTTTGATTTTTTGTATTGCAGCATCAACTAATAATGGCCCAATCCAATTCCCTACTTTAATTATAGGAAATTTTATATTGGAACTTTTTGCTAAATCTAAGCCATTTTCGCCAATAACAAAAATAATTGTGTCACATCTTTCATTAGTAATAATATGTTTCAACTGGGCTTTTGCATTTTTCAATTGATCAGGTGAAGCACTTGCAAAAGTTTCAGCACTAGTACCTATAATTGACAGCCCTTCGACAATTCCAAATGATTTATTACTAGTTCTTTCGGCCAAAAATTTTCCATTTGGGAATACAATCTCTAAATTTAGTTTGTATCTTTGTGGAATAATATCTAATAAATTTTCAACTAATACTTCTTTAGCAAAATTTGAAATGCAGATCTTAGATGTTTGTTGATCAATACCAACACCATAACCAGGAATAATATTGATTCGATCTAATGGATTATTGATTGTCTTATGAGTTTTTTCCAACGAAGCGATTGTCCATATTTCTAAGTTTTGTGTAAGATCAAGATCCAATCCAGAATCTACAAAAGAAATTCCAAGTGCATAAGACTCTCCATTAATAAGTCCAGAAGAATGAACCTTAATTTTTATTGGATTTTTATCTTTAGGAATTTTAATTAATTCATAATCTTCAGATGGGAATCCTAACAATTTCTTTAATGCTGACTTGGCAGCTCCAGTTACCCATAAAGGTAAAGAAAATCCTTTTTTCAAATCAAGTAATTGAAAAATATTTTATGACTACTAATCTTAGAATGACCTATTAATTAAAAAGTGGCCATACAACAAAAATTATCATTGATGATACCTGGTCCCACACCAGTTCCAGAAAAAGTTTTACAAGCACTTGGAAGGCATCCCATAGGGCATAGAAGTAAAGATTTTCAAGATCTTGTTGAGATAACGACTAAAAATCTACAATGGCTACATCAAACAAAAAATGACGTTTTAACAATTACAGGTAGTGGAACTGCTGCCATGGAAGCAGGAATGATAAGTACATTAAGCAAAGGAGACAAAGTTATTTGTGGGGAGAACGGGAAGTTTGGCCAAAGATGGGTAAAGGTTGCAAAAGAATTTGGACTCGAAGTAATAAAAATTGATGCGGAGTGGGGCACTCCACTTGATCCAGAAAATTTCAAAACAGTTTTAGAAAAAGATGATAAAAAAGAAATAAAAGCTGTTATCCTTACACATTCTGAAACCTCAACAGGAGTAATTAATGATTTAAAAACAATAAGTTCTTATATTCGTGATCATAAACAAGCGTTATCAATTATTGACTGCGTAACAAGTATTGGAGCTTGTAATGTCCCAGTAGATGACTGGGAGCTAGATATTGTTGCCTCAGGATCTCAAAAAGGTTACATGATACCTCCAGGCTTAAGCTTTGTATCAATGAGTGAGAAAGCATGGCAAGCAGCCGAAAATTCTAATTTACCTAAATTCTATTTAAATTTAAAATCATATAAAAAAAGTCTATCAAACAATAGTAATCCTTATACTCCAGCGGTAAATTTAGTTTTTGCTTTGGATGAATCTTTAAAAATGATGAAAGATGAAGGACTAGAAAAGATTTTTAATAGACATGAAAGACATAAACTAGCAGTCAGCAAAGCTGCTAAAACCCTTAACCTTAAATTATTTGCTGATGAAAACCACTTGAGTCCCGCAGTTACTGCAATTCAAATTGAAGATCTAGACGCTGAGAAGTTTAGAAAAATAATAAAAAATAAATATGACATTCTATTAGCCGGGGGACAAGATCATTTAAAAGGGAAAATATTTAGAGTAGGTCATTTAGGTTATATAAACGATAGAGATATCATATCAGTAATAGCGGCTATAGGTAGTACATTAGTTGATCAAGATATGATTTCTACTGAAAAAGCAGGAGAAGCCTTGAAAATAGCATCATCCCATCTACAAGAAAGGTAGTCTAAGTACCAGGTTCTTCAATATTTCCACCTAGTTCAACTATTTTTTCTTTTAAAGCTGAAGATTTTTCTTTATCTCCCTTAGTTTGAGCAACTGCAAGAGCAAATTCTAGCTTTTCAAGTTGATGACCACCTTCAAAAAAGGATAATTTCTTTTTGATTGGGTTTTTGTTACCTCTGTAAGAAATTTGTGAAGCCATGGAAAATAGTGCTTTATTAATATTATGCCAACTCGAAGGCCCTTTATGCAGCAAAAATATAACTAATTTTTAAAAATTAAATTTTTAGTTGCCAAAAAATAAGTATTTTTAATGCAACAAGATGTTTAGAGCATTAATTAATATTAAGGTTGTTAATTTCTATTTATCTTCGAAAAATCTATCGCATTTCATATTAATGACTATTAACAAGTAAATATGAACATATAACCAAGCCTTTGAATTTATTTCTAATATTATGTTCAAACAGCTGATTTTTTAAATGTCAAATATAAATTTAATTTATTATTTAATTGCTGGCAGCGCTTTTGGAGCACTAGCTTTAAAAACAGGCATCCCTGCAGCTCCACTTGCAGGTGCTTTAATTGGTGCAAGTATTTTAAGCATCAGCGGAAAAATTGAGGCTGCCGAATGGCCAGTTGGCACAAGAACCATATTAGAAATAGGAATTGGTACCGTTATTGGAACAAGCTTAACAAAGGACTCATTGGTTGATTTACAAACTTTATGGAAACCTGCGATTTTAATCACATTTACACTAATAATTACGGGCTTAGCGATTGGTTTATGGACTAGCAGATTACTTAATGTAGATATAATCACCACAATTCTTGGCGCTGCTCCAGGAGGGATAAGTGGTATGAGTTTAGTTGGTACTGAATATGGTGTTGGAGCAGCAGTTGCAACTCTTCATGCAGTTAGATTAGTTACTGTTCTTTTAATTCTGCCATTGGTTGTAAAAATGCTAAATTTATTTGGAATAATAAAATCTTAAATTTGTCTAGACATATTCTGTATTATAGATACTTTTTATATAGACATATAAAAACTAATGAAAGGAAAAAGAAAGATAAGATTCATCTTACTTATAGTTGCAATATTTTTTCCATCACTATTATTTGCCCCTAAAGCGATTGCAGGTTCCTTTGGTGCAGAAATATTTTGTACTATGAGAGATGGAGGAAATGATCATGAAAGTAGCTGGGAAGCTGCTTATACGTACATCAAAAAACAAAAAGGAGGTTTTTTTAAATTATCTCCAAAGCAAGCTGCCGCACAAATTATCGAAACAGTCGTAAGAGAACGCGAAAAGTTCAGTTATTGCGTTGAATATTTAGATAAACTTAATCCAAATAGAAAATTAATAAGAGATTTAAAAAAAGAATCTGAAAGAATAGAAAAAGAAAATGCAGACAAGGAAGAAAAAAGGGAAAAATTACAAAAAGAATTAGAAGAAACAAATCAAGAATATTCGGGAAAAACCTTTGATAGATATAGCTACTAATTTAAAAAGTATAATTAATTACATTTTGTTTATATATTAAATATTACTTATTAAGTATAATTGAATACATAAAATATATTTTATCTAGCAAATATGTTCTTAAAAATAATAAGAAACTATTGACTTTTCTACTGAATAAGTCAAAATTATAGGTAATTAAATAATCTGAATGCATATTAATGATGCTGTCTTTTTAGAAGATTTATGTCCTAAATTCAGATTCAGACAATGGCGAAAATCAATACATAGATTTACTGGAAAAAGTTGCATATATTGTGGAAACCCATCAGAATCTATTGATCATATACTTCCTAGAAGTCAGGGAGGATTAAGCACCACCGAGAATTGTGTTCCAGCATGCTTATCATGCAACGGCAACAAATCAGATAATAATGCTTTGTATTGGTATCGAAAACAAAAATTTTATGACCCTAGAAGAGCTATGGCTATTAGAGCATGGTTAGAGGGTGATTTAAGATTAGCTATAAGATTATTACAGTGGGCAAACCCTAGCTTTTTGAATAAAAAAATAAAAAATTACGAAGTTTTTGATGATGAATATAATGCCGCTTAACTACCAGACCATACATGCCTCTGTAGACTGATATTTTCTACATAAAGCTTCTGAATCTTGTGGGGATTCAGGAAATATTAATAATGCACACGATGCGAAAAGTATTACAAATAATTTTTGATAGAGTTTATTATTTAAACCAAATTTTGAATTATTTGATTTTTCTTTAACTTGACAATTGAAATTGTCAAAATTAGCTATATTTAATTTTACCTGAGGCTGAATCAAAGTCTGCATTTTCTTAAATAATACATATGTACTATATATAATACTTTATGATCAATTTATCAAGTCCACTTACAGCTAAAAATAAATTTCTCATCTTTGGAGGAGGCTTTAGTGGAGACTATTTTGCAAAATCAATCAGGAAATTAGGCTGCGTAGCATTATCAAGTTCTCGATCTGTAAGTAAGGATCCACATAGTTTTATTTTTAATAGCGAAAATAATTCACTGCCTGAAGATTCAATTTTTGAGGGAGTAACTCATATTCTAAGTTGTATACCTCCAGATAAAAATGGTAAAGACCCAGTATTAAAAAAGCTAAAGACTAAAATTAAAAGTTTATCTCTTTCATGGGTTGGATATCTCTCTACTACTGGAGTTTATGGCAATACCTATGGTGATTGGGTTTGTGAAGAAGATAAACCCAATCCTTTTCAAGAAAGAAGTCAAAGGAGATTAAAATGTGAAAAAGAATGGATTAATTCAAATTTACCAATACAAATTTTCAGATTACCGGGAATTTATGGTCCCGGGAGATCAACTTTAGAGGCTATTAAAGCAAAAAAAATTAAAGTAATAGATAAGAAAAATCAGGTTTTCTCAAGAATACATGTCGCTGACATAGCAAATGCAATTATTTATTTAATACAAAATAAAAATAATTTAGATTTTCATCCAATAATTAATATCGCAGATGACGAGCCTTGCTCACAAATTGAAGTTATAAGATATGGCTACCAATTACTTGGATTAGAAATGCCTAAAAAAATATTGTTTGAAGAGGCTAAAAAAGATTTATCTCCAATAGCACAATCATTTTGGATTGAAAATAGAAGAGTTTCAAATAAATTATTATGTGAAAAATTAGGCTATAAACTTATTTATAAAAACTACAAAGTAGGCTTGAATAACTGCCTTATTAGAATTAAATTATGATACTTATTTTTTTATTATGAATTTAATAGATTTAAATTAAAAGTTTTAAAAAGTAAATCAAACATTAATTTTCAACATTTAAAATTTTATTATGAATCATCAAAGCAATAGTATCGGAAACAAATTTAAAATTATCATAAGCGTTGGGGACGAGTCAGGTATCGGACCAGAAATTATTTTGAAAGCTCTTTTTTCAAAAGAAATTCCAAATAATATTGATTTTATTATTGTTGGATCAAAAAATAACTTAGAGAACACTTATAAAAATCTTAAATTTTTAGGAGTCGAAAATATTGTGGATCCTAATAATTATCAAATATATGACATTAAAATTCCATTCGAAATAAATAAACAAAAAAAAAGTCATGGGAATGCAAGTTTCTTTTACTTAAAAAAAGCTATTGAAATTGTCCAAAAGTATACAAATGCAGCACTAGTTACTGGACCTATCTGTAAAAAGTCATGGGCCTTAGCAGGCCATAATTATTCTGGGCAAACTGAATTATTAGCAGAATGTTGTCGGGTTAATAATGTCGGTATGTTATTTACAGCTAAATCTCCAATCACTGGTTGGAGATTTAACACCCTATTAGCCACTACCCACATACCTCTATGTGAAGTTCCTAAACAATTATCTACAAACCTCATTCATACAAAATTAGATTTGTTTTCGAAGTTTTGCAAAACCTATGTCAAAAAACCCCTTCTAAAAGTTGCTGGATTAAACCCTCATGCTGGTGAAGAAGGCTTATTAGGAAAAGAAGAAAATGATTGGATAAATAATGCAGTTAATAGCTGGGGTGAACAAAATAAAGAAGTCCAATTATCAGGTCCTATTTCTCCTGATACATGCTGGAATTCATCTGCAAAAGCTTGGAGAGATAAACAAGCTCCAACACATGATGGGATTCTTGCTATGTATCATGATCAGGGATTAATTCCAATTAAGGTAATAGCTCTAAATTACTCCGTAAATACAACTATTGGTTTACCTTTCATAAGAACATCTCCCGATCATGGAACTGGATTTGATATTGCAGGCAAGGGTTTAGCGCAATCTCAAAGTATGGTTGAAGCAATAAAAGCAGCTTTTGATTTAACTAAAAATTCAGGACTGTTTAACGCGCATTAATACTTGTCCAAACTCTACTGGCGTTCCATTTTCAACCAGAATTTCTACAATTTCAGCATTAAACTCTGATTCAATTTCGTTCATTAACTTCATAGCTTCAAGAATACAAATCGTTTGGCCAATATTAATCTTACTTCCTAAATCCACGAAAGGATCCTCTCCTGGAGCCGCAGCCCTATAAAATGTTCCAACCATAGGGGAGGTAATATCCGTAAGATCTGAGCGTCCTGGAGGGGCTATCTGAGAAACTTCAGTGTTACTTGTAAGAGTGATGTTATCAGTTGACGCTGATTGAGAAGCAGTTATTTGCTTCTCCAAAGAATTGTTTGTTGTCGCATTATTAATTAAATGTTGCTGATCAAACAAATTTCTTTTAATTTCAAGTTTAAAATCTTCTCCTTCTAGAGAAAATTCTTGAATATCACTTGTAGAAATTTTATCTATCAAGCGATCTAGGTCATCATGATCTAATTTCATAGCCATTAGTTGTCACGTCCAAGATAACTATCATTACGGGTATCAACCTTAATCTTTTCTCCTACAGAGATAAACAAAGGAACCATAACTTGAGCACCTGTTTCTAGGATAGCTGGTTTAGTCCCCCCACTTGCAGTATCTCCTTTAACTCCAGGATCTGTTTCTGTAACTTTTAAAGTTATAGAGATTGGAAGTTCAACTTCTAAAACTTTATCTTTATAAAAAATCACATTCACCTCCATACCTTCTTTTAAGTACTTTGAACCTCTACCTATTTGATCAGAAGAGAGTCTTGTTTCTTCAAAACTTGTCATATCCATAAAAACGTAATCTCCAGACTCCACATAAGTATGTTGCAGGTTAGACTTTTCAAGGACAGCTTGTTGTACTGATTCTCCAGCTCGAAAAGTTTTTTCGACTACACTACCGTTTCGAACTGATTTTAATTTTGTTCTCACGAAAGCAGAACCTTTACCAGGCTTAACATGTAGGAATTCTACTACGCGCCAAACTTGTCCATCTATCTCGATGGTGGTACCTGTGCGAAAATCGTTACTGGAAATCATTCCTGTATTACATACCCAAGGATCATAAACCTGTAAGAGTACTATGCAAAACTTCTTATCAAATCGGAACAAACATTATTTGTTTGTATTTTTATTTTTAATACCAGTTTTCTTCTTAAAACCAATACAAGTATTAGCTGATTTACCTACTGGAAACGCAGTAAAAGATCCCAATGCAATCCTCAGAAATGCTCTACCTATCAAGCAAGTCGAGTTACAAGAAATTCAACATAAGTTAGAGGATACAAGTGATCTTGTAAGAGGAGGAAGATGGCCAGCGCTCTCAAAAACTGTTACAAAATGTCAATCTTTACTAAAAAAATATAAGAGCCGAATTATTGAGGAATTACCAGTTGAAAAACAAAAAATTGCAGAAAACACGTTTTTAGATCTTAAAAATGATTTTGATCAACTACAAGATGAAGCTAAAATTAAAGATAAATACTCATTCATAACAACTAGAAGAGAAGCGCTAGATAAAATTGGGGGACTAGAGGAATATTTTTTACCAAATGAATTTCCCTATTCCATTCCAAGAGAATTTGATAATCTTCCTAGATTACTTGGTAGAGCAAAAGTTAATATAAAAACTTCTAAAGGAGATATGCAAGCAATCATAGATGGATATAATGCACCTCTTACTGCTGGTGCATTTATAGATTTATCTTCAAAAAACTTTTATAGTAATTTACCAATTAATAGGGCTGAAGAATTTTTTGTTCTTCAAACTGGTGATCCAGTTGGTGATGAAATTGGATATGTAGATCCTGAAACAAATACTGAAAGACATGTTCCTCTAGAGATAAGAATTCCTAACGAAAGCGAAACTTTTTATAATGAAACCTTTGAAGATTTAGGTCTTTATACAGAAACTCCAACTTTGCCATTCGCAACTCTTGGGACCTTAGGATGGTCTCATTCAGCAACAGAAGTTAATGATGGATCATCTCAATTTTTCTTCTTTTTATATGAAGCGGAACTTAATCCAGCCGGTCGCAATTTAATTGATGGTAGGAATGCAGCTTTTGGCTATGTCATAGAAGGTTTTGAAGTTTTAGAAGAACTTACAAAAGATGACACAATTATCTCAATTGATATTTTAAATGGAATTGATAAACTCAAATTAAATGCATAAAGAATTATTAGAGGATATTGGCGAAAAAGAATTAATAAGAAGGCTTGCTGAATTTATGCCCAAAAATCAACTATCTGATGATTGTGCATTCGTTAAAGGTAAAAATAAAAACTTATTGGTTAATACTGACGCACTGGTTGATAATGTACATTTTAGTGATGATACTATTTCTGCCTTCGACATAGGATGGAAAGCAGTAGCAAGTAATGTATCTGACTTGATCTCAAGTGGATGTAACAAAATTATAGGAATTAATATTGGGTTAGTAATTCCTCCCAAAACAGATTGGATTTGGATAAAAAGTTTATATACAGGAATAAATAGAGCGCTAGAACATTTCGGAGGTGTGATTCTTGGAGGAGATTGCTCTATGGGGAAAGAGAGAATAATCTCCATGACTGTTCTGGGAACACAGGGGAAAATAAAATTACGACGAAATGCATGCAAACCGAAAGAAATTATATTGACAACAGGTATTCATGGCCTTAGCAAATTAGGGTTAATGATAAAAAGTAAAAATATTTTTGATAGTAATATTTTTTTAACAAAAAAATTAATTAATAGGTCTTTGCAACAATTTTGCCAACCAAAACTTAATCCTAAATTTCTCAAAAAAATACTTAATGCTCGTCCTAATAAAAGCATTAAAACAATAGGATGTACTGATAGTAGCGATGGTTTATTTCAAGCATTACTAGATTTGTCAATTGAAAGTAATTGCAAAGCAATTATTGACTATACAAAAATTCCCAAACATAAAGATTGGCCTCAAGGAAATAAATGGGACGAATATTATTTTTTTGGTGGCGAAGATTACGAGCTAGTTTTCTCTCTTCCAAGAAAATGGGCAACCAATTTATTATACGCGGATAAGACTATTACAGAAATTGGATTTTTTCTTGAAGGAAAAGCCTCTGTTGAATTTAAAAACTGTTGCAACGAAAACTTATTGAAGAATAAGTCTTTTTCACACTTTTAATTATTCCCATTTTTTAGCAACTGTCTCGGCCAAATCTACAACCCTTTGACTATAGCCCCATTCGTTGTCATACCAAGCAAGCACTTTGACAAGATTATCTCCAATACACATTGTAAGATCACTATCAATAATTGATGACTCATTAGTTCCTGCATAATCACTTGAAACAAGTGGCTCATCACCGTATTTGATAATTCCTTTCATTGAGCCCAAAGAAGCTTCCTTAAGAGCATTATTAATCTCTTCACTAGTAACAGATTTAGCAGATTCAAACACAAAATCAACAGCTGAGACGTTAGGAGTAGGAACCCTCATTGCAATTCCAGTTAACTTACCTTTCATTTCAGGGTAAACCAAAGCAACAGCTTTTGCTGCTCCTGTTGAAGTAGGCACTATGTTTGTAGCGGCAGCCCTAGCCCTTCTCAAATCTCTATGACTATTATCTAAAATTCTCTGATCACCAGTATAGCTATGGATTGTAGTCATCAATCCTTTATTAATTCCGAAAGTTTGATCAAGAACTTTTACTACTGGGGCTAAACAGTTTGTTGTGCAACTAGCATTGCTCAAAATATCATAATCTTTATGATTATATGAATCGGCATTTACCCCTACAACATAAGTACCAACTCCTGCTCCTTTACCAGGAGCAGTTAGGATTACTTTCTTAGCTCCTACTTCAAGATGTTTACTTGCGCCAACATCAGTATTAAAAACACCAGTTGATTCAATAACCAAATCAATTCCCCAGTCTTTCCAGGGTAAATTCATAGGATTTCTATCTGAAAAACATTTAATTGTTTTGTTATTTATTACGAAGGTATCATCAGTATATTGAATGTCTACTCCTTCTAATTGACCAAGTACTGAGTCGTATTTAAGAAGATGAGCATTTGTTTTAGGGTCTGAGGTTACGTTAATTCCAACTACCTCAATATTGGTGTAAGCGCCTCTACTGAGCCAACAACGCATAAAGTTTCGACCAATTCTGCCAAACCCATTAATAGCAACACGCAAAGTCATAACTAAAAAATTTTCTAATGATTAACCTAAGTTGCTGATCATACAGAATTTTGTGCAATAAAGTAAGCATTTTTTGATTTATTAAGCAAATAATTCTAGTTTTGTATTAATTCAAAAAATAAAAACTAACTTTTTTGTAAAAATTAAATACCAAAATAAATACTTAGAAGTTATCTTGATTTAAGTAAAAGTTGATAATTGAATACAAAATTACAAAGCAAAGAGCATTTTCATTTCATTGGAATTGGTGGTATTGGAATGTCTGCAATCGCTATAGCATTGATAAAAAAGGGATACTCAGTTTCTGGATCTGATTTAGTAAAAAATAAAGAAACACAAAAATTAAAAGAATTAGGGGCGATAATTTTTGATTCGCAAATAAAAAATAATATAAATTTAGTAATTTCAAAATTTCAAAGTCAGAAAATAAATATTGTCATTAGTTCTGCTATCCCAGAAGAAAATGAAGAGCTATCCTATTGCAAAAAAAATAATTTTCTAATAAAACATCGTTCAGAAATTCTTTCAATGATAATGAAATCATACATATCATTATCAATAGCTGGAAGTCATGGAAAAACATCTACAAGTACTTTCCTCTCTACATTATTAGAATTATGCACACATAATTCTTCTTCCATTACAGGCGGAATTATTCCAATTTATAAGTCAAATGCCCATATCGAAAATACAAAATTTTTAGTAACAGAAATTGATGAATCTGATGGAACAATCACTAATTATTATTCAACTATTGGAATAATTAATAATATTGATTTCGATCATTGTGACCATTTCTCAGACATTAATGAAGTGTTAACCTCATTTAAAAAATTTGCTTCTAATTCTGAAAAATTATTAATAAATTTCGATTGTGAAATTACCAGAAATAATTTTAATTCAAATAATCAATGGTCTAATAAAATAATTAATAATATTGCTTATTCAATAATTCCAAATGTTATAAATAAAAATACTACTATTGGTAAATATTATGAGAATGGAGATTTTATAGATACATTAACTATTCCAGTTCCGGGTTTACATAACCTTTCTAATATTACTGCTGCAGTAGCAGCCTCTAGAATGATTGGTGTAAGTTTTAAGGAAATAAAGAAAAATATTAAATCTTTAGAATTACCAAAAAAAAGATTTGAATTTAGAGGTAAATTTAAGCAAAGAATTATTTATGATGACTATGCGCATCATCCTAATGAAATTAAGGCAACAATTAGTTTAGCTAAGTTATTTGTAGAAGATAATAATAAAAATGAGAAACCAAATGGCAGGTTAGTTGCTATTTTTCAACCTCATAGATTTACCAGAGTAAAAGAATTTATTCATGAATTTGTCAGAGAGCTTGCAAAGGCAGATGTTATTTATTTAACAAATATTTTTGGGGCAGGAGAAAAAAATACTGATAATATTAATTCAAAACTAATTGCTGATCTTATTTACAAAAAAAATAAAAATGTTCAATGCTTTCAAAATAATTATGAAATTAAAAATAAATTTTTAAAATTAACACAAAAGAATGATTTTATCGTGAATATGGGTGCTGGTAATTGTCATGACTTATGGTCTATTTTAAATAATAAAAATAATTTAAGTGATTAAATAATTAATGAAAAATATTAATTTTGAAGAGAAAATAAATCTTTCTAATTATACGACGATAAAAGTTGGTGGCTTTGCGGAATATTTTTCAAAACCTAATAACGCTGATGAATTCATTAATTTAATTAAGTGGTCCCATTTCAATAATCTTAATTTTCAAATAATAGGAGCTGGCTCTAATTTATTAATAAATAATATTTTTCTAAAAGGCTTAACTATATGTACTAAAAAAATGCGCTCTATAAAAATTGAATCCCATTCAGGAATTGTAGTAGCAGAGGCTGGAGTAATGCTCCCAACGATGTCAAATATGCTCGCAAAAAATGGATTACAAGGAGGTGAATGGGCTGTAGGAATTCCTGGCACAGTAGGTGGCGCTATTTGTATGAATGCAGGTTCAGGAACATTATCATTGGCTGATAATCTTTTATCAGTTCAAGTGATTGATACTAAAACTCTTGAAATATCTGAAATTCAAACAAAAGATTTAAATTTTCAATATAGGTGCAGTCCTTTTCAGCAAAATAATCTTCAAATAATAAGCGCAAAATTACTTTTTGAGCCAAATGGAAATGTTGAAGAATTATTAGTAACTACCAAGAAAAATCTTAAAAGAAAAACAGAAACACAGCCATATGATTTGCCAAGTTTTGGAAGCGTTTTTAAAAATCCAACAAATAGTTATGCGGGCAAATTAATTGAAGAATTAGGATTAAAAGGTTATAAGATAGGCGGGGCAGAAATATCAACTATTCATGGAAACTTTATTGTAAATAATTCTTCTGCTAATTCACAAGATATTTTAGATTTAATAACAGTAATTCAACAAAAAGTACTACAAAAAACAGGGATTTTTCTTCAACCTGAAGTAAGAATGATCGGATTTGACTATCCTTAATCTTATAGAAACTCTTTTATCAAATGGCAGGTTTTGGACTTCCAAATTTTGGACAACTAACAGAAGCTTTTAAAAAAGCTAAAGAAATTCAACAAAATGCGCAGAAATTACAAGATGAACTTGAAAGCATGGAAATTGAAGGTACAAGTGATGATGAAATGATAAAAGTTTGGATAAGCGGAAACCAGCTCCCTCTAAGAGTTGATGTAAATGAAGCCATTTTTAAGGCAAGCAAAGAACAAATAGAGAAAAATATTTTAGAAGCTATTAAAAAAGCCCATGAAAGTTCAACTACAACAATGAAAGAGAGAATGAATGATTTGACTGGTGGCTTAAATCTTAATCTCCCTGGATTAGACAATAATGACTCTTAGATGATTCAATCATTTCTTTATAAAAAGTATACCTTTCAAAATTTTTATTTAACTGACAACCCTGATCATTTACGTGTAGACAATTACGAAATTTGCAATGTATACCTTCATTAACTACTTGTTTATAAATTTCTGGATATAAGTTAGATAATTCGCGAATTTCTATTTTAAATGATTGCATATTAAAACCCGGAGTATCCACGATATAGCTTTTACTTGATAGAGAAAATAGCTCAATGTTTCTCGTAGTATTTTTTCCACGTTTTATTTTGCTTGAGACAGGTGCAGTTATGTTATCAAGACCTGGAATTATCATATTTAATAATGTTGTTTTACCAACACCAGATGGTCCCATAAATATTGAGCATTTTTTTCCCTTTAACTCAATTAACAATTTTCTTAAATTTTCTGGATTATTAAAATTTAAGGTAGTAGCTTGATATCCCCACTTCTGAAATTTATCAATTAAAAACAGTCGTTTTTGTTCTGTTATCAAATCACATTTCGTAAGCACCAATGAAACTTCTACACCCAGTTGTTCAGCAGATATTAAAAACTTATTTACTTGGGATAAATTTAATTGTGGCTCTTCAACAGAACAAATGACGTATATATTTGAAATATTAGCAACGGATGGCCTCTCTAAAAGATTATTCCTTTGAACTAAACTTTCTATTGTTGCTCTTTTACTTTGTAAATCAATTTGATAAACGATTACTTCATCTCCTACGAAGACAAATTGATTTCTAAAATTTATAGACTTCTTAAGTTTACATAAAAATTTTTTATTAAACTCTGAAGACTCATCTTTATCTAGTTCTACAAGATAAAATTCATTAAATTTTTTTGTGACAAGGCCTTTATATTTTTTGTCAACTTTCATGTAATATTTTTAACTTTATTGTTTCTTGATTTTCTTCAATAGTTTTAAAAAAATATTTCATTTCTTTTAAAACTCTCTTAACCATTATTTCTGGTTCTCCTTTATCTAGATGAACTATTAAAGCTTCATTTAGGGATAATTTCTCTAATGCCAATTTACATTTCACGACATTCAAAGGACAAGGAATAGATTCTAAATCCAAAACCTTTGAAGCTTCCTTCAAGACTCCTTCCCAAATAATTTGCTGAACAATCCACTATTAGAGCTAGAATTTTGCTCAGAATATTTTGAAGCTAAATTCTCAAGAAGATTTCGTTCATCATCTGTGATTCGAGTTGGAAGTTTAACTTTTACTAAAACCTGATGATTGCCTCTTGCAACTGGATTACCCAATCGAGGCACACCTTTATTCTCTAATGATAAAGAACTACTTGGCTGGGTCCCGCTTGGGATTTTTAAATTAACTTTCCCATCAACAGTAACTATATCAACAGTATCTCCAAGAATTGCTTGTAGATAACTCACTGATATTTCAGAATAAATATTAATACCGTCTCTTTTTAAATTTGGGTCATTTTTAACTTTAATAAAAACATAAAGATCTCCAGGTGGCCCACCTTTTAGACCTACATTGCCCTCTCCAGAAACTCTTAATTTAGTTCCTGTATCAACTCCTGCAGGAATATTAATGCGTAATTTTTTTCTAACTTGTTTAACACCATTTCCACCACAACTTGAACATGGATCTGAAATCATTTGTCCAACACCATTACAAGTTGGGCATTCTGCTACTTGGGTAAAATTACCAAATGGAGTTCTTGTAGCTCGTCTAACCTGCCCACTTCCGCCACATGTTGTGCAAGTTGTTGGACCTGTGCCTTTTTTAGCTCCGGTTCCTCTACATACTTCACAAGTTTCTAAATGAGGTATATTTATTTCTCTTTGTTGTCCAAAAATAGCATCTTTAAAATCAATATTTAGGTCATACCTTAAGTCATCACCTTGTTGTGGGCCTCTTCTTTGTGATCTACCTCCTTGTGAAGATTGTCCACCAAAGCCATTAAAAAAAGTTTCAAACAAGTCTCCAAAACCACCCATATCTCCCATATCAGGCATGCCAGCCGCTCCTCCTATTCCAGCCTCTCCAAACTGATCGTATCTAGCTCTAGTTTCGGGGTCAGCTAAAGCCTCATAAGCCTTGCCTATCTCTTTGAATTTATCTTCAGCACCTGGATCTTTATTAACATCAGGATGATATTGTCTTGCTAACTTTCTATAAGCGCTCTTTAAAGTATTAGCATCAGCATCTCTTGAAACACCAAGTATTTGATAAAAGTCGGCCATTAATAATACTCAACTATTCATAAAAAGGATTTAATTTTCTTCAGAGATAGAACTCTCTGAATCAATTTCTTCCTCAACTTTATCCTTTTCTCCAGGTTCTTGTGAATTTTGTTGACCAGGACCCATAGAAACTTTAACTAATGCATGTCTTAAAACCTTACCTTCTAAATGATATCCACGCTGTAATTCTTCAGTAATTATATCCTCATTAAACTCTTGACTTGGTTCCCTTAAAACCGCTTCATGTAACTTAGGATCAAATTGTTGATTAACTACCCTCATTGGAGAAACCCCTTGTTGTTTTAATACTTCCACTAATTGTTTATAAAGTCCTTGATAACTTCTATGCAATGTTTGAGCCTCCTCACTTTCGGGTTTTAATTGTTGTCTTGCTCTTTCAAAATTATCAACAATAGGGAGTATTGCTGTTAAAGCTTTAGAAACAAGTTGGACTTTTAAATCATCTTGATCTCGAGATTGTCTTTTTCTAAAGTTATCGAAATCAGCAGCAATCCTTACGTACTGACCTTTTAACGTTTCATGCTCTTTTTCGAGTTGCTCTAATCTTGCATCATTATTAGTTATTGTATTTTTTAAATCATCTGCATAAATTTTTTCATCATCTATCTCAGATGACTGTTTATCTTCGCTGATTTGATTTTCATTTACAGAGGAACCCTCATTATTATCAATTTCTTCAGAAACATTCTCTTCTAAATTTTCAACTTTATCTGATTGTTTTTCAATCATTACTCTAAAACTTTATTAAGACCATTGTGAATGAAATTAACGCACAAAACAAGTTGCGGAAGGCCGCACTAATTTAGTTATTCGGCTATAAACTTCAAAGCAAGACCGTTATTACAATATCTTTTACCTGTTGGCATAGGACCATCATTAAAAACATGACCTTGATGCCCTCCACATCTAGAGCAATGATATTCTGTTCTTGGAACAATTAATTTAAAATCAACCTTCGTTTCTACTGAACTTAAAATTGGATCCCAAAAGCTTGGCCAACCAGTACCACTATCAAATTTAGTATCAGATGTAAACAGAGGCTGATTACAACCTGCGCAATGAAAAATTCCTTTCCTCTTCTCATTATTTAATTGGCTACTGAATGCCCTCTCAGTACCCTCCTCGCGCAGAATATAATAAGACCCAGGACTAAGTTTGTTTTTCCACTCTTCTTTTGATAAATCCCAGTTTTCCTCAGAAGCGGCAGATGAAGCTAGTACTTGCTTAGGTTTTAAAATAAATTTTAAAATTGACATGGTAGGAATTAAAATAAAAATTCTTCTGGATAAAAATTGATTCATATCTTCAAATATATTGAATAAAATTACATGAATAGCTATCCACCTAATTCTATAAATAATTTACACAAAATAAGTGTTGCTCCAATGATGGATTGTACAGACAAGCACTTTAGGATGATAATCAGAAAAATTAGCTCTAAAGCTCTTTTATACACTGAAATGATAGTAGCGCAGAGTTTAATTTATACAGAAAAAAAAGAGCGATTTTTGAATTTTAATTCAGAAGAACACCCACTATCAATTCAATTTGGTGGGGACAATCCAAAAATGCTTGAAGAAGCAGCAAAAATGGCTCAGGATTGGGGATATGATGAAATTAACTTTAATGTAGGATGTCCAAGCCCAAGAGTGTGTTCGGGAAACTTTGGTGCTTCACTAATGAAAGAACCTAGTAAAGTCGCAAAATGTATAGAATCCCTAAAAAATAATTGTAGTATACCCGTTACCATCAAACATAGAATTGGCGTTGATGATGATGATAGTTTTGATAAATTAGATAGTTTTGTGAAAGAAGTTGCTAATGCCGGAGCAGACAGATTTACAGTTCATGCAAGAAAAGCAATTTTGAAAGGCCTAAATCCTAAACAAAATAGAACTATTCCACCACTCAAATATGATATAGTTCAAAAATTAAAGAGAAATAATCCTAATCTACTTATAGAAATCAATGGAGGTTTTACAAATATTGATCAATGCATAAAAGTATTGAATGATTTGGATGGTGTAATGATAGGAAGATCAGCTTATAAATATCCCCTTAGATGGTCTGAAATTGATCAAAAAATCTATGGAAAAAATACTACAAGCAAAAAAGCTTCAGAAATTATTATTTCGTTAGTTCCTTATATTGAAAATCATTTAAAAGATGGAGGGAAAACTTGGGACATCTGTAAACATCTTATAAATCTTGTTGAAGGTATCCCTAATGCAAAAATCTGGAGAAATGAAATTTCTACCAGATCAATTAAACAGGAATTAAGTATTAATTACTTAATCAAACAAGCTTCAAAGCTTCAGACGATAGGTTTTTAATTCCCTTCTTGAGCGATTTCAGAATTGCTTGCAACACTTCTTTTTCTTCTACTTCTACCATTTTCAAATTCAGAATTTTCGGAAGAGTTTCCAAAACTTCTATCTTCCCAGCCTTCTGCTCCAGAAGATTTATTGGCGTAAGAAGAAGCAGGTTCAGAGTAACCACCGCCATTACCGCCACCGCCGTAACCGCCTCTACCGCCGCCGCCGCCTCTTCTTGGGCCGCCGCCGCCGCCTCTTGGTTCGGCTTTATTAATTCTTAAAGGCCTTCCCATAAGCTCAGTTCCTTGAAGACCATCAATAGCTGATGTCTCAAGTGCTTCATCGGCCATTTCGACAAAAGCAAAACCTCTTTTTCTACCTGTATCTCTTTCTAGAGGAAGAGAACAATTCATAACTTCACCGTATGGTGTAAATAATTCTAAGATGTCTTCTCGCTCTGCGCGGAAAGGCAAATTACCAACAAAAATACTCACTTGAAACTCAACTTTAAAATAATAACCAAGATAAAAACTACTGATTAAGTAGCCTATATACATTACTACATTATCCTACTTCAATACATCCCTTGTTGTAGAAAATTACCTGAGATTTATGTAAATAATTTTTTCTTCCAATTATTTAACTCAATTTTTACTTGATCAAATCCAGTACCACCTAAACTATTTCTAGACTTGACTACGTTCATAGGATTGAGATTTTCAAAAATATCATCTTTAAATTCCTTATGAAATGTTTGAAATTCTTCTAATTTTACATCTTTAAATAAAATATCTTTTTTTAAACAATACTTCACAATATCTCCAACTACTTGATATGCCTCTCTGAAAGGAACTTTCTTGACTACTAAATAATCTGCCAAATCAGTTGCATTAGAGAAATCTTTTTGAACAGTATCCATTAACCTTTCAACATTAAACTCTATTCCTTCATTTAATAAAATTGTCATAGCTCTTAGGCAAGAAGAAATTGTATCTACTGTGTCAAAAATTGGCTCTTTATCCTCTTGAAAATCCTTATTATATGAAAGAGGTACTCCTTTTATAATGGTTAATAAAGAGTGAAGATGTCCATAAACACGACCCGTTTTACCCCTGATTAATTCTGGAACATCTGGATTCTTCTTCTGAGGCATCAAGCTACTTCCGGTAGCACACTTATCAGTTAATTCTGCAAAAGAAAACTCATCAGTAACCCACAATATTATTTCTTCTGAGATTCTACTTAAATGAGACATTATTAAAGCAGAACTTGAAGCAAATTCAATACAAAAATCTCTATCACTTACAGCATCAATACTATTTTTATAAACATTTTCAAACCCTAATTCCTCAGCAGTAAAGTATCTATCTATATTAATTTTAGTACCCGCCAAAGCTGCTGCGCCTAAGGGCGAAATATTAACCCTAGCTCTAACTTCTCTAAGCCTTTCACGATCTCTTTGAAACATTTCAAGATACGCCAGAAGATGATGAGCAAGAGATAAAGGTTGAGCTCTTTGCATATGGGTATAACCAGGTATTAATGTATAAATATTTGATTCAGCAATCGAAAATAAAGAATTTTGTAATTCGGCCAATAAGATATCAATATTATCAATTTTTTTTCTCAACCATAATCTAATATCTGTTCCTACCTGATCATTTCTACTTCTCCCAGTATGTAATTTTTTTCCGGTTTCACCAATTAAATTAATTAGTTTTTCTTCAATACAATAATGAATATCCTCAGATGGAAAACCGGGGCAAAATTTACCTTCAATAAAATCTTCTTTTATAGTTTCTAGACCCTCAATAATCTTTAAAGACTCATCGATAGACAAAACCTTAGTTTTACTAAGCATTTTTGCATGTGCAATAGAACACTCGATATCTTCCAAAATTAGTGTTTTATCAAAACTAATTGAAGCATTAAACTCTTCAATAAAAGGATTCAGGCTTCTATCAAACCTATTACTCCAAACTTTAGACATATGAATCGAAACTTAAGTTACTTCTAATAAAGCATTTTTTTATATTTGTGACAAAAAATCTAATCTAACTGAAAGACTACGATGGAAGCGTCATCTCCTAATTGTCTATTTTTACCAGTAAACTCATCTAAGATTTTATAAATCTTATTTAAAATATCTTTAGACTTAAGCGATTTCTGACATAATTTTGAAAAGGATTTAATTAAACGTTCTTCATCGAATCTTTCGCCTAAAGCATTAGAAGCGTCAGTTACTCCATCTGTGTAGTAAAGAATTGCATCTTTTTTATTAAGTTGTATTTGACCACATTGATATTCAGCATCATTTTGCAACCCAAGAACAAAGCCTTCTGAATCTAATTTTATAATTTTTTGCTCAGAATTTTTCCAAAGCAAAGGAGGATTATGTGCAGCATTTGCATATCTTAATTTTTTTGTTCTAGGGTCATAATCCGAATAAAATAAAGTTATAAATCTATGCGATTGGTCCAAATCATAAATAGCTAACTGATTTAAATCATGCAATATTCTATCTGGAGGCAACCCAGTCAAAACCTCTGCTCTTAGCATCCCTCTTAACATCGTCATCAGAAGACCTGCGGGAAGGCCCTTACCCATAACGTCCCCAATAACTAAAGCCCACCTTGCCTTTTCCCGCATTCTTTCAGAAATATTTGTTTTCAAAGACATAAAGTCGTAATAATCTCCTCCTAATTGAAGAGCTGGTCTACAATGCGCAGCTAAATCCACCCCATAAATAATTGGACAATAATCGGGTAAAAGTTGTGATTGGATTTCTGCTCCAATAGAAATTTCTCTATCTACATTTTCATGCTTCTTTTTTGTTTTAATTAACGAATAGTTTTCTAAACCAATCGCCAAACAACTAAGAATAAAGTTCAAATTACGCTCATTTTTTAAAGAATCATTTAAAGATTCTTGTTTAAAGGTATATACAAATCCTCTACATTTTCCTCGTGACAAAACTTTATAGTAATTAATTACATATTCTTTAAATTTATTATTTAAAACTTTTTCAAAAGAACTATTTTCTTTAAGTTTAAAATTGTTAGAAAAATCAAAATTATAAAAAAATTTTTTGATTTCACCATCCATTTTTAAATTTTTTGTTACCCCAGAAAACTTAATATTTTCCTTCCATATTTCTCCCTCTTCATTCAAAGGAATAATTAGACTTAATTGTTGGTTAAAAGTATGTTTAAAAATTAAAGAAATATAATCCAAAAATCTTTTAATATTTGAAAAAGATTTCAAATAATAAGTTAATGAAGATACTGTTTCAATAAATTTATCATTCTCATCAAAAGGAAATTTATGATCCTTTTCTAAAAATTTTTGAATTACGTCGTTAGACAACAATTTCTCTTTTTGGTTTTTAGACAAAACAAATAGAAGACATAGGTATGTTTTAACACTAAAAATACATTTTTTTTTAAAATTAATTAAATTTCATCTATCAGCAAGCAAAGCCTCGATAAACTCAAAGCTATTGAAAGGTCTTAAGTCTTTGATACCCTCTCCTGCGCCAATAAATCTGATAGGTAAATTGACTTCTGCAGAAACGGCAAGAGAAACTCCACCTCTTGACGTACCATCTAATTTAGTAATAATTGCACCACTTAAATTTGCAGATTTTGCAAAACTTTTTGCTTGCTTTAATCCATTTTGTCCTTGACTTGCATCTAAAACTAATAAAGATTCAATAATCGCATCGGGAACTTTTTTATCAATAATTTTTTTTATTTTTGATAATTCATCCATAAGATTATTTTTATTTTGCAGCCTTCCTGCAGTATCTACGAGTAATAGGTCACTTTTACGTTTATTTGCTGCATTAATAGCATCAAAAACTACTGCTGCTGGATCTGCATTCTTTGATTGATTCGAAATAACATCAACATTGCTTCTATCACCCCATACCTGCAATTGTTCTACTGCTGCTGCTCTAAAAGTATCTGCTGCTGCTATTAAAGTTTTATAATTACTTTTTGATGACAAATAAGCAAGTTTCCCCAAAGTTGTAGTTTTGCCAACTCCATTTACTCCAACTATTAACCAAACGTTCAACTTACCCCTCTTTGGAACAAGAATATTTATGCCGGAATTTTTTATTGGCTTTTCAATAATTGCTCGTAATTCATCTTTTAAAAATTTTATTCCTTCTTCTCCTCCAACAACTTCTTCATTTAATTTTTTCCTAAGTGAATTAATTACTTTATCTGTTGAATCTATACCAACGTCAGCTCTTATTAATAGCGTTTCTAAATCATCTAAAGATTCTGGTGTAAGTGGATCATCTCCTAATTTATCTAATAATTCTGATACAAAACCTTTTCTTGTTTCTTCTAATCCTCTTCGTAATTTACTCAACCAATCTATTTCATCAATAGATATTTCATTTACTTTTTTACCCTGAGCAGCCAACACCATTGCTGACCAAGTGAAATCTTCATCAAATTCTCCTAATTTAACTTCAGTATCTTTTTGCAAATTAGAAAAATCTTTTTTATTAACTTCTTTCGTTAATTGCTCTACTTTTTGTTGCTCTACTTTTTGTTGCTCTACTTTTTGTTGCTCTACTTTTTGTTGCTCTACTTTTTGTTGCTCTACTTTTTGTTGCTCTACTTTTTGTTGCTCTACTTTTTGTTGCTCTTCTTGTTTTTTTAATTCTTGTTTTTGTTTTAATAAAGCATAAGCTTGTGAAGCCCATTCAAGAGAACTATCAGATTTATTATTAGTCATAAATATTTTTAAATCGTATTTAATTAAATTATAAAAAATTATTGATTTATATCAAATAATTACTTCACCTTAACTCTTTGCAATCTCCTTAAAACCCCATTTATCATTTTTCTACCTTGTGTATCACAATATTTGTTTGCTAAATTGACAGCTTCATCACACGCAACTGCAACAGGAGTGTCTAAAAAATGAATATCAACATAAGCTAAACGTAATATATCGCGATCAACCCTAGGCAACCTTTTTAATCTCCATCCATCCATTACTTCGTCAATTTCAGAATCTATAGATTTTAAGTTATTAATTATGCTTAAGATTCTATGATTTACATCTTCTCTCATATCGTTTTGATTACTTGAAACAATCAATTTTGGAAAATCTAAAGTAACTGAAAGTGAGTTCATTACTGATTCAATTTTATAAAAAGCTTTTTTGAGTTCATCTCGAACATTTGCAAAAGAAGAATTACTACCTTCCTTTAATTCACTATCTAAAATGTGTTGCGATACATTTTCTAGATCTGCTTCACAATCATCTAACTCATCTCTACAGTGATTTATTAAAGAATCCAAAGCGGATTCAAAAATTTCATCAATTTGACTTTTATTTAATTCTAAATCCCCTTTATCTTTAATAAGACCTAATGACAGTAAAGACAATTCTCGTGATAGCGATCTGTTATGCATCGATTAGGTAGATGAAGTATTTGTAGAGGCTCTTAGTTGGGAAAACAATTTCGAAAAGGTTGGATTTGAAGAGTTATCTTTTTCATCAGGATTAACAATACCAACTGAAATAATTGTTCTAAATGCATCTTCTACTGAAATAGCTAGATCTTTAACAGAAGATTCAGGAACTAATGTATACCAACCCGTCGTTGGGTTAGGAGCAGTAGGTATAAAAACACTTAATAACTTCTCATCAAATTCTGATTGAAGTGATGAGCCAACATCCCCAGTTACAAAACCAACACTAAATAAACCCTCTCGTGGATACTCTACTAACACAACTCTTCTAAATCTATTAGATTTATTACTTAAAAAAGTTTCGAGTAATTGTTTAAGAGTTTTATAAACTGCTCCTGCAACTGGAATCTTTGATAAAGTACCCTCTCCAAATTCTAACAACCACCTCCCAACAAAATTTCTCGCCATCAAACCAATAAGCAAAATTGCCAATAAAGGTACTGTTAAACCTAACGTTAAGTTAATTAAATCTTGTAAAAGAGGATTTAATGTAATGAATGGATTTAATTGTTTAGGGACTGAAGTAACTAATGTAAGAACAAATTTGCTAACAATAGAAGAAAGCCAAATAGTAGTTGCCAATGGAATAACTACTAACAACCCTGCTATCAAATCATTTTTTAAATCTTGTTGGAGCCTAGTTCCTAGGTTCGAATCTTGACTTTGAGTAGATTCAACCAAAATTAAAGTTCCTAATTTTATTCATTTTACTAACAATTTAGCTAGTTTTCCTTGATAGGGATATATTTATTTTTAATAAATTTAAATTATTTATTAGTTTCTTAATTTAATAACACCATTTATTTCAATCTAATTCATAATAAAAGTATGAAAGATACGTTTCAAAATAAAAAAGAATTCAGTGATAAGCTAAAAAAAAGAGCAATATTCGAAGGTTTTGCTGTGTCCGGAATAGCATCAATACCCGGAAGTTCTCGCCTAAAACTAAGAACTAAAGCCCTAGAAAGATGGTTAGCAAATAATTATCATTCTGAAATGAAGTGGATGGAAGCCGAAAGAAGAAAAAGTATAGAATCTCTTTTAAGTGGAGCAAAAAGTGTTTTAACTGTTGGTTTTAATTATTTAACTGAAGAACACAAAGAAAAAGAGCAATTCAAAATTGGAAAATTTGGGCAGGGAGAAGATTATCACAAAGTTATTAATAAGAAGTTAAAAAAAATAGGTAAATGGATTAATACTGAAGTGCCAAATTGCAAGTGGAAAATTTGCGTTGATACATCTCCTCTTTTGGAAAAAGCATGGGCAGAAGAATCAGGTCTGGGTTGGATAGGCAAAAATAGTAATCTTATTAATAAAGAATTTGGATCATGGCTAACCTTGGGTTTTTTGATTCTTTCAGAAGATTTTACGCCTGACAATTCATCCAAATCCCTATGTGGGGTATGTGAAAAATGTATCGAAAAATGTCCAACAAATGCAATAACAGAACCTTTTGTTATTGATTCTGAACTATGTATTGCTTACCATACTATAGAAAATAGAAATCAAGCTTTACCGAAACATGTAGAACAACATTTGAATGGGTGGATTGCTGGTTGTGATATTTGCCAAGATGTATGTCCTTGGAATAAAAAAGTCCCTTTAAATAAAAATATTGAAGCTTATCCAAAATCATGGGTTAAAAATCTTAATATCGAATCATTAAGTTGGGATGAAAAAAAATGGAAGGAAAATCTTCAAGGAACTACATTAAAAAGAATAAAACCATGGATGTGGAAAAGAAATATAAAAGCAATGTTAAAAAATAAATAAGAATATGAAAAAGTCTATTTTAAAAATAATATTTTTTTCAATAATTAGTAGCCATATTTTTATTTCTGAAAGTTTAAAAGCTGTAATACCATATTATTATTTCCCAGAAACAAAAAGCTTACAAAAAGAAGGATTATCAATTGGGAAAAAAGCTTATCAACTTCTATATTTTGGACAAGTCAAGGATAGTCTTAATTTAGCAAAATTAGCTATAAAGATTAACAATACAAATGAAACATTATGGACTATTCTTGCTGAAACACAAATAGCTAATAAATTATATGATGATGCATTGACTTCACTAAATAATGCTCAGAAAATAAACCCCAAAATGGGTGAAATATATTTTGCAAAAAGTACCATATATCTTAAACAATCCAAAATAAAAAAAGCAAAAAAATCCTTACTATCAGGAATTAAAATCCTCCCTGAAAATTTTAAAGCAATTTTTCAATTAGGAAATATATACTTAATGGAAAAAAATTATGAAAAAGCTATAGAAGAATTTGATAAAGCAATAAAAATTAAGATGGACTTTTGGCAGGCAATTAACAACAAAGGCTTAGCTTATTTCGAATTAAATAAAACTGATCTTTCTATTATCTCTTTTAAAAAAGCTATTTATATAGAGGAAAACGCAGAGCCACTATTAGCACTTGCTTCATGTTTACAAAATAAGGATATTAATAAAGCAATAGTTTTCGCAAAAAAAGCTTTAAATAAAGAACCAAATTATGTTGACTTTGATTATAGAAAAGAACAGCTTTGGGGTGAAAAACTACAGATTTCTACTGAAAAACTTTTTGAAAATCCTCAACTTAAAAAAGAAATGTTAATTGCAAAAACAAAAATTAAATAATTTTCCAATTATTAATACTGGTAAATATTTATTTACCTATTAATCTTAATTTAGTTTATGAAAGCTTACTGTAAATTTCCTATTAAATGACTAAGGAAAAATTCACTTCTATATCGTTGCAAGAAGAAATGCAACGTTCCTATTTGGAGTACGCAATGAGCGTGATAGTTGGACGTGCTTTACCTGATGCTAGAGATGGTCTAAAACCAGTCCAAAGAAGAATTCTTTTCGCAATGCATGAACTAGGACTTACTCCAGATAGACCATTCAGGAAATGTGCCAGAGTTGTTGGAGATGTACTAGGTAAATATCATCCTCATGGAGATCAAGCAGTCTATGAAGCACTAGTTAGATTAGTTCAGGATTTTTCTACAAAATATCCAACTCTTGATGGTCATGGAAATTTTGGATCTGTTGATAATGATCCACCAGCTGCAATGAGATATACCGAAACACGACTAGCTCCAATAGCACATGAATGTTTTCTACAAGAGATTGGATCAGAAACAGTAAGTTACTCAAATAATTTTGACGGTTCGCAACAAGAGCCAGATATATTGCCCGCACAATTACCCTTTTTGCTATTAAATGGTTCATCAGGAATCGCTGTTGGTATGGCAACCAATATTCCTCCACATAATTTAGGTGAGATAGTTGATGCTTTAATTGCTCTAATAAACGATAAAGAAATAAGCGACTTAAAATTGTCAAAAATAATATTAGGACCTGATTTTCCAACTGGAGGAGAGTTAATTAGCAATGATGCAATGAAAGAAGTTTATCAACGTGGAAGAGGATCTGTAACAGTAAGAGGTGTAATCAAAAATGAAGAAATTAATTTAGGGAAAGGAAAACATAAAAGAAATGCACTTATCATTTCGGAACTTCCTTATCAAATAAGTAAGGCAGGATGGATTGAAAAGCTTGCAGAATTAGTAAATCAAGGAAAAATTGATGGAATATCTGATATTAGAGATGAAAGTGACAGAGACGGGATGAGGATAGTAATCGAATTAAAAAAAGATTCAAATTCTGAAATTGTAGTATCAAATTTATTCAAAAAGACGGCGTTACAATCTAATTTTGGTGCGATATTTTTAGCTTTAGTTAACGGTAAACCTATTCAACTTACTTTAAGAAAATATCTAAATTATTTTCTAGAATTTAGGGAAGAAACAATTAGAAAAAAAACAAATTACTTTTTAAAAATCACATCAGAAAAACTTGCAATATTGGAAGGTTTTTCAATTGCAACTAAAAATATAAAAAACATTATTGAGATCATTCAAAACTCTGAAAATGCAACTGAAGCTAAATCAATATTAATACCCAAACTTAAACTAAGTAATAAACAAGCAGATGCGGTTTTAGGTATGCCTCTGAAAAAATTAACAAATTTAGAAAAAAAGCAACTAGAAATTGATATGAAAAAATTACTTGAGAAGAAAAAGTATCTTGTTAATCTTTTGAGTAACAGAAGATTATTGCTTGAAACTTTAATTGAAGAATTAAAGCATTTAAAGAAAAAATTTAGTGTAAGAAGAAAAACTAAAATCTTAAAAAATGTTAATCAAGAAGAGGAAATAGATACTTTAAATAATCAAATATTAGATGATCTTATAAACAAAGAGACAAAAATATCAATAGATAGTAGATTTTATTTAAAAAAAATAATTTATGGTAACTATAAAAAATTATTAGATCATGAAAATGAATTTATAGATAATAAAAATGTCCAAAAGTTTATATGCAAAATATATAAAAGTTTAAAAATTATTGGAATTACATCTTCAGGAAAAATTCTTCAGATTAATTGGAAGTTAAATATAAATACAGACTACAAACTGGATAGAAAAGTTTTAGGCAATATAGATCCATTAGAAATAATAAATTTTCATCATCTAGATAGTAATTTAAAAAATTATTTATGCATTTTGAGTTCAGATGGAAGATTTAAAAAGGTTTTATTTGATGAAGATATGATAAAAAGTACTAGGATATTTTCAATTGCTAAATTAAAAGATTCTACAAATATAATTGATTCGTTTATTTATAGCAAAGAACAAAAATTAATAATATTAACTTCTATTGGCAGGATTTTTAAATTTGATTTATCTAATAAATATTTAAACCCAACTACAAAACAAGCGTTAGGACTGTTATTAGTTAATCTTTTGCCTACAGAACAAATAGTTTCTTGTTGCAAAGGCAAAGATAAAGATGTTCTTTATTTAGTTTCTAAAAAAGGAAAATTTTTTAAATTAAAAATTGACGAGATTTATGATTCTTATAATTCTAAATTAGGCTATGTAAATGAGAAAATTTCCCTTAAAGATGACCATTTTATAAAAGTTTTTACCAGCAACCAATATATTGATGTTGAAACTAATAAAAACAAATCTGCAAGATTAAATTTAAATAAATTGGAGACTAACTCTAGCAAAAATTTTCTAAAAATAAATTTTTTTAATTTAGAAAAAGATGAATATCTTGAAAGTTGTTACCGATTAAAAAATCATATAAATTAAGAATTATATTCATTTTCAACCCATTGTAAATATTCTTGATTTACCGTTCCAGTAACATAAGAACCAGTAAAACAACTCATTTCTAATTCTTGAATAGAAGAATCAGTAATTATAGATTTTCTCAAGTTATCAACACTTTGATAAACAAGGTGATCTATTTCAAGCTTTTCTGCTATTTCAATAATTGTTCTATCATGAGCTATTAATTCGTCCCTATTAGGCATATTAATTCCATAAACATGAGGATATCTAACTGGTGGTGCTGCTGAAGTGAAAAAAACTTTATTTGCTCCAGCGTCTTTTGCCATTTGTACTATTTGTTTTGATGTTGTTCCTCTTACGATAGAATCGTCAACAATTAGTACATTTTTGTTTTTAAATTCTGTACTCATAGCATTCAATTTTTGCCTTACAGATTGTTTACGTTTTTGATGACCAGGCATTATAAAAGTTCTACCTACATATCTATTTTTAAAAAATCCTTCTCTGTACTCTATACCCAACTGCCTAGCAACTTGCATAGCCGCAGGACGCGAGGAATCAGGAATAGGCATAACGACATCGACATCCCCAGAGTTTATTGTTTGCTTAATTGTCTCAGCTAAAAAGTCACCCATTTTTAAACGAGCTTTATAAACTGATATTCCATTCATTACTGAATCAGGCCTAGCTAAATAGACATATTCAAATGCACAAGGACATAGCCTTGAGTTTTCTGAACATTGTTTTGAAAAAAATTCACCATTATTAGTTATAAAAATTGCCTCACCAGGTTCGACATCTCTAACAACTTGATAATCATTATTTTCTAAAACTAGAGACTCACTTGCTACCATCCACTCTTCTTTTTGAGTAGTTAGAGATATTCTTTTTCCAATAACTAAAGGTCTTATACCAAAAGGATCTCTAAAAGCTAATAAGCCATGCCCTGAAATTAAAGCAATTGAAGCATATGAACCTTGAATTCTTTTATGTAAGGTTTCAACTGCATTGAAAATGATTTCCGGTTGTAAATCTTGGTTATGAATCTGTTCTTGTAACTCAGTTGCAAATATATTTAACAACATTTCAGTATCACTTGAAGAATTTGTATGGCGTTTATCTACATTAAATAATTGTTTTTCTAAATCTCTTGTATTAGTAAGGTTTCCATTATGAATTAAAACAATTCCATAAGGAGCATTAACGTAAAAAGGTTGAGCTTCCTCAACACTTTCTGCTGAACCTTTTGTTGCATATCTAACGTGCCCTAAGCCAATTTTTCCTATTAAATTCCTCATGTCTCTTGTTCTATAAGCAGTACTTACTTGACCTTTAGCTTTATGTATATGAAAAACTGTATTTTCCATTGTTGCTATTCCAGTAGAATCTTGTCCTCTATGCTGAAGTAGCAAAAGACTGTCATATATTTGTTGATTTACATCATCAGAAGAAACAATTCCAACAATTCCACACATAATTTAATTTAAGTAATTTTTAGAGAATTCAATATTTTTATTCATTATTAAACGTAACTAGAAATACTATTATTAAATTTTTCTGTTAATTCATCAACCCTTAAATTGCATAAAGTTTTATCTTGAAGGGTAATGTCAAGATTTTTTTCAGAAACAAATCCAATTTTTTTGACGTATACGTTTTCACAAAAATCTTTACTATTCATTTTAAGGAATTTCAAAAAGTTTAATTCTTCTTTTTTATAAAGTGAAAAGATTATTCTTGAACCTCCCTCACTAAACAACATATTATCTTTACGAATGTTTTTTTCTTCTAATTGTATATTTGCTCCCTTAGAAGACAAAATACAACATTCAGATAAAGCAACAGCTAAACCTCCATCACTAATATCATGAGAGGAAGCAATATAATTTTTTGAAATTGCATCTCTTAAAAAGCTTTGACAATATTTTTCATCTTTTAAATTAAATTTAGGAGGTCTGCCTGTAACTAATCCATGAAAATACTCTAAATAAGAACTTGCCGCAATTGATGATTCAGAAGAATTTGAACCAATTATCCAGATTTGATCATTTACATTCTTCCATCCTGAACTAATAGCATTATTTACATTTTTAATTGTTCCTACCATACCAATAACAGGAGTAGGATTAATAGGAGTTACTTGATTTTTTTGATTTTTTGATTCGTTATATAAAGAAACGTTTCCACCTGTTACAGGAGTTTCTAATGCAATACAAGCCTTAGAAATTCCATCACATGCTGATGAAAGTTGCCAATATCCTATTTCAGTATCAGGTGATGAGAAATTTAGATTATTTGTTATCGCTATTGGCTCAGCACCAACACAACTTACATTTCTTGCGGATTCTGCAACTGCTGCAATGCTTCCTCTATAAGGGTCTAATAAAACCCATCTACTATTGCAATCTACGGAAGCTGCAACACCAGAAAATATATTATTTTTATTTTTCTCATCTTGTCCTCTAAGTCTTATTAACGCTGCATCTGCCTCTCCTGGCTTAAATACAGTATTTGATTGTACTTGGGAATCGTATTGTCGATAAACCCAACTTTTAGAAGCAATTGAAGGATTAGCTAAAAGTTTTAAAACAATTTCAGAAAAAGAATATTTTTTTTTGTCTTTCAAAGAAAGAATTTTATTTTCGCTGATAATTGGTAAATCTTCTTCTGACCATTCCCATTTCTTTAATAAATAATTAGGAGGCTCTTTAATAACATTATGAATATTTATTGGAGTTTCTTCAGATAAAGCAGAAGTAGGAATTTGAGCAACTATTTGATTTTTTTGAGAAATAATAACTTCTCTTTCAGATATTACTTGACCAATAACACTTGCGAAAAGTCCCCATTTTTTAAATTGATTAATAAGTGTATTTAACTTTTCTTCTTTAACAACCAGTAACATTCTCTCTTGAGATTCAGATAACAAATATTGGTAAGGGGACATATCATTCTCTCTTGCTGGAACTAAATCTAAGTTAATCGAAATTCCTAAACCACCATTTGCAGCCATTTCAGCACTACTACATGTTAAGCCCGCAGCCCCCATATCTTGAGCAGCAAGTACATCTCCTGTTTTAAAAGCATCTAAACAAGCTTCAATGAGACTTTTTTCTATAAATGGATCGCCTACTTGTACTGCTGGTCTATTATCCAAAGAGCTAGTAGTTAATTCCGAACTAGCAAAACTGGCACCTCCTACTCCATCCTTTCCTGTAGTGTTTCCTACATATAAAACAGGAGAACCTACTTCTTTTGCTCCTGAACAAACAATTTCATTAGTTTCTAGTAAACCTAAAGCCATAACGTTAACTAAAGGATTTCCAGAATAACTATCATCAAAATCTATTTCTCCACCGACGGTAGGAACACCTACACAATTACCGTAATGAGATATTCCTGCAACTACTCCACGAAGTAGAGAAATGTTTGATGATTTATCAAGATTACCAAATCTTAAAGAATTTAAAACTGCTATAGGTCTCGCACCCATAGTAAAAATATCTCTTAATATACCACCCACTCCTGTTGCAGCTCCTTGAAAAGGTTCAATTGCAGAAGGATGATTATGACTTTCTATTTTGAAGACAAGTTTCTGATCGTTTCCGACATCAATAACTCCTGCATTTTCTCCTGGACCAACCAAAACATTTTTTCCTGTAATAGGAAAATTAGCTAATAATGGTTTTGAATTTCTATAACAGCAATGTTCAGACCACATTACTCCAAACATTCCCAATTCAGTTCTATTGGGTTTTCTTCCTAATCTCTTACATATCTCTTCGTAATCATCACAAGTCAAGTTTTCAAGTTTGAGTGATGAATTAACGTCATAAATATCGTTATTTAAAGAATCTATCATTAGTCAAATCCAAGGGTCATCTTCTCTTTTGTTTCTGAAAGATCTTACTTCTTCCTCATCATTATAAAAACTATTACGCTTAAATTCTGACTTTTGGTTTATATCTTCATCTTCTTCAAGCCAATCTTCTAGTCTATTTGTTGCAGTGTTTTTCATATCATCAAAACGATCAATTATTTTCTTTCCTTTTTTTAAAAATTGATATTTAATACTTGATTTTATTAAAGGAAAATCCTCTAAAGAAACGCAAGAACAAAAAACTAAACCAGGTTGCTGATCGATAATATTTTCTATATTTAATTTCCATCGACTTGACCCTGGAATCCTTGGATTGGAACGAGAAATTAGATAAAACTTTATGTTACCAGTTTTCATTTCGAATAAAAAATCTGCTATCACTCCTATCTTTGAACCTTCTGAATTAACTAAACTAGCTTCAATTAAATTGGGAAATCTATTTAAAATAGCAAGGTCTGAAATTGCAGGATCTCCTTTTACGAAAATATCATTATCTATTATTTGACTTATTTGATTTAATTTCCATACATTGCGCTTTAAATCAAAATTTGAGGGACGAGAATACCAACCTAAAATCCTATGAACAGGTGGATGCATCCAAACATTTTCACCGTTACCATAATTTAAGGTTGCATTGCCTTTTACATTAAGGTTCAATAATTCACTTAATAAGAATTCTTTTGGTAATTTCAACTTAAGAACGAACTTGAACAGGCATGACTAAATATGTGAAAGAATTAATATTATCTTCTGGAACTAGAACAGCTGGCGTAGTAGAAAGATTACATTTGAAAGTTACATTTTCACTGGAGATAACTTTTAAACCTTCTAATAAATACCTTACATTAAAAGCTATATCAAATTGATCGAAATCAAAAGTTACAGGAACTAATTCACTGGCATTTCCAATATCTTGAGCATCCGCACTTACTAATGCCAAATCTTTTTCCTCCAATTTAATTTTCACAACACTACTTTGTTGATCTGCTAAAACAGCTATTCGTTCGAGTGATTCGATTATTTTTTTCGTATTGAATGTAAAAAGTTTCGTAAAGTTATCAGGTATTAATTGAGAGTAATTTGGATAAGAACCTTCAAGAGTTCTAGTTGTTATTATTTGATTAGAAGAAATAAATACAACTTGACCTTTGTCATAAAAAAGTTTAATTGAATTTTCAGAACTGTTTAGGCTAACAAGCTTTTCAATTTCTCTTAAAGATCTTGTTGGAATAGTGACTGATAAATTTTCTTCATTAGAAACAATATCTTCTTTTTCATTAAAATTTTCTTTATTATCTACCAAGACAACAGCCAATCTATGTCCATCCGTTGCAGCTGACTCCAAATATTTTAAATTAAATGTAAAATTTACTCCAGTTAGTAATTGTTTGGAATCATCACTACTGCTAGCGAATATAGTTAATTTTAAAGCTTTTAAGAAAGAACTTGGATCAATATTCAAGGATGTACCACTTTCTACAAACGGTAGACTTGGATAATCGTCCGATGGAATACCTTTAATATTAAAAGCACCTCTATCACTTTTAATTAAAATATTATCAGAGCTCTCATCAACATAAAGAGAGACAGGAGTCTCGCTTGGTAATTTATTAACTATTTCAGATAAAAGTTTTGATGGAACGGTAATAGCACCACTTTTTTTTACGGTCGCATCAAATGAGGTTTGTATTCCTAAATTTAAATCAAATCCAGTTAAACTGATTTTATTGGTACCTTGATCAGCTGTGAGAAGTACATTGGCAAGAATTGGATGTGTAGGTCTTGAAGCAACTGCCTTACTAACTAATTGAATAGCATAATTAAATTCATTTTGATTACAAACGATCTCCATCTGAATTCATAACTTTATACACATACTAAAGCCATTTTCTTGATTATTGCAATTAAATATTTTCTTTTAAATGTTCAATCCTTCTAAAAGATATATTTTCTATAAATGAATTTATATAGTAGTAGTAGTATTTGTGGAAACTGTGGAAAACAGGCAAAATTGATTGTTGTAATTGGTAATTAAAAAAATAAGATAGTGGAAAAGAAATTTTGAATGTTGATTAATTTGAATTAATATAATCTTTTTCCTAAATTATCCACATTTTTGTTTTTATTTTGAGAGTTAATCAACAATATTTAATGGGTTTTAAATTATTTCCACAGTCACTTTTAATTTTGTCTTAGCTAGTAGCCCAAAATTTTTGTTATGTTTTTTAATGAAGGTTCAACATTTTTCTGGAATATAGCATCATTATTTTTAATCGCACAATCCGGATCTTTTAATCCATTACCCGTTAAAACACAAACTATTGTTGATTCTTTTTTTATTCTGTTTTTATTTTTAATAAGTCCTGCCACTGAAGCTGCGCTTGCGGGTTCACAAAAAACACCTTCTTTTGCAAGTAATTTATAAGCTTTAATAATTTCTTCGTCAGTTACAGATTGAAAATTTCCTTTACTTTCTTTTTTAACAATTTTTGCTTTTTCTCTATTTACAGGATTACCAATTCGAATCGCTGTCGCAATTGTTTCAGGATCCTCAACTATAATATTTTTCACTAAAGGTGCAGATCCTTCAGATTGGAATCCCATCATGATTGGTAATTTAAAAAATTTTCTCGCTTCAGCATATTCTTTAAAACCTAACCAATAAGCTGTTATGTTACCGGCATTACCCATTGGTATACATAGCCAATCAGGAGCAAAACCTAGGTCATCTATTATTTCAAAGGCGGCTGTTTTTTGACCTTGTATTCGGTAAGGATTTACGGAGTTTACAAGATTTATTGGATATTCGGAAGACAATTTTCTGACAATTTCTAAAGCCTTATCAAAATTACCTTGTATAGATATGATTTCTGCTCCATACATTAAAGCCTGAGCAAGTTTTCCTTGAGCTACATATCCATCAGGAATTAATACATAAGACTTTAAACCACCTCTTGAAGCATAAGCAGCCGCAGCCGCAGAAGTGTTTCCTGTACTAGCGCATATTACCGCTTCACGTCCTTCCTCTTTTGCTTTACTTATTGCCATCGTCATTCCTCTGTCTTTAAAAGAACCAGTAGGGTTAAGACCATCATATTTTAAATAAACTTTAGTATCGTTTCCAATTAAATTACTAATTGATTTACTGAAAATAAGAGGAGTATTCCCTTCGTTTAAGGATACAATGGGAGTCTTAGAAGATACTGGTAGATGTTGCTTATATGCTTCGATTAATCCTGGCCATCTTTTTTTTCTGTAATTAAGAGAAAGTTTATTTTTAATTTTGTTTAATATAGACATAATTACTTAATTGTTTTTAATTTTTTCTAAGGGCTTGCTTGAAAAGAATTCTAATAATTCTGATATAGATTGTACTTTATTCATAACTTTACTTAAAGCGTTTACGTTCAAAATAACAGTTTTAGTTGGATAACTTTCAAAAAAGCTCACAAGATTTATCTTTCCCTTCCCAGTATATAAACCTTTTATAACACTTGATCTTAGGGCTAACATACCTGTTCTTTCATCATTCGTGTTTGGGGTGTGAAGTATAGACGCAATTCTATATAAAACGATATTACCAATTTCTGAGTAAACTAGTTTACTTGCAATAGTTATAGGTATTTCAAAATTATTATTTAATACTGATTGAATTTGATCATCCGAAGAACCAGTTGCATTTAAAAATTTTCTTAATGATTTTGATGAATTACCGCTTTCAGCGAAAGTTTTTAAAGAATTAACAGTTACTGTTCTTGAAAAGACACTATATACAATTTTGATTTTTTCTGCAGATTGAGCTTTAGGAGCATAAAAAAAAATTTGATTGGTAAATAATATTAAAAAAATTTTAGAAGCTAAACTTTTTGAAAATTTCATTTATATTGTTGTACCAGCAGCAATTTTTACAAGCCTGACTACGCTTTTTTCTGTGACTTTTTTTGCTATTTTAAAACTCATTTCTTTTGTATATGGCTCGTTTATAAGTCTTGGCACCCGTTTTAAAAATATATCAATAGAGTAGCCTGGTATTTTTTGTATGATATCTAAAAAATTTTTGAACGGTTCAATAGATAAGATTAAATCATTCATATTATTTTTGTTTTTAGTAATATTTAATTTTATTGATTTTGGAAGGTAATTATTGACGCTTTTTAATAACTTTAAACCTATCAAGTCTATTTGCTCAGTCAAACTATTAATAATTTCATCTCTTAGAAATCCACCTTGTGGAGAAAATAGGAGATTTATAACCTCATCAAGAAGTTTTTCTAAATCTAGATTAGTTTGTTTTGCAGCATTAGAAAGTAAATCTTCTAACCTGTCCCATTTGAATTGTTTGTTATCAAAAAGCATTTCTTTTAAACTTTCTCTTAATTGAGGATCAGGGTCTTCCATTAATCTCCTTGCGAAATAGGGATAAGCGGCACCAAGTATTTTAAAATTAGGATCTACGCTTAAAGCGATTCCTTCTAAAGTCAGTAAAGATCTGATTATAAGAGCATAATATGGGGGTAATTGAAAGGGAAATTTATACATAACTCCTGACATGTCGTCAGTTACACTTTTGAAATCCATCTTTGATACACCAAGTTCTACTGCATTTACAAATACATCCTGAAACGCTGGAACAATAGGTTCAAGATTAACTTCTTTTGAAAGAAAACCTAATTTAACAAAATCTTGAGATAATTTATCAAAATTTTTATTGACAAGATGAACTACTGCTTGAATTAAACCCGATCTGGAGCTTCTAGTAACTTCACTCATCATCCCGAAATCTAAATAACATAATCTTCCATCTTCCAACGCTAACAAATTTCCAGGATGTGGGTCAGCATGAAAAAAACCATGTTCTAATAGTTGCTCTAAACTGCATTGCACTCCAATTTCAATCATTTCATCAGGATCAATACCTAATTTTTTAACGCCTTCAAGATTAGTTAACTTTGTCCCATCTATCCATTCCATAGTTAACACTCTTCGCGAAGTAGTTTCTTTATAAATTTTTGGCACAGCAATTTTTGAGTTATGGAGATGCAAATTTCTAAATTTTTCAGCATTTTTAGCCTCATTTAAATAATCCATTTCTTCAAAAACTCTCTTTCCTAATTCATCAATTAAAGCAACAAGATCACTCCTTATAAGTCCAATGTTGTTTTTTAACCAATTAGCAATATTTCTAACTATGTATAAATCAAGTGTGATTTGTTCTCTTAAACCTGGTCTTTGTACTTTTACAGCTACAATTTCTTTATTTTTGAGAACAGCTTTATGAACTTGTCCTAAAGAGGCTGCAGAAATAGGTTCTTTATCGATGGTTAAAAAAATCTCATCAATTTTTTTGTTTAAATCTTCTTCTATTAATTCCATTGCTTTATTTCCATCAAATCCTGGTAATTGATCTTGGAGTTCAGACAGCTCTTCAAGAAGGACAACAGGAATAATGTCTGGTCTGGTTGATAAAGCTTGACCTGCTTTAACGAATGCAGGGCCTAAATCTACTAATAAATTCGTTAGTTGTTTTGCTCTAAATCTTGCTTTTGATTCTTTTTTTAATTGTCCTGTTAATTTATCCCATCCAACTGAAATAATATAAATAAATATTGGGATTAGGGTTTGCCAAAGTCTTTTAAATAGACGACTAGGATTTTTTTGATAAATTTTCGAAATTATTTCAGGATCATATTTCAGTAATCCTGACGCTTCTATAAAATCTGTATAATCTTCATTCATAACTTTATTTATTTAAACCCTTTTATTTTCTTTGAAAAGAAGTTAATTTTTTTGTATGAAAGATTTATCATGTTAATACAATTAACTTTAAAAAATATTGCCTTAATAGAGATTATAGAAATTAATTTCGAAAAAGGTTTGAATATTTTTACGGGAGATTCAGGATCAGGAAAATCACTGATTTTAGATTCCTTAAATGTTTTATTCGGTGGATCTAATATACCTTTAAAGCACTTAATACGTCCAGGAAAAGAGGAATGTTTAATTGAGGCGAAATTTTCAAATTCTTTGGAAGTAACTAATTGGTTCTCGAGAAATGGTTTTTACAAAATTTCAGGGGAAATCTACGTAAAAAGAAAATCTTATATTAAAAATAATAAAATATTGTCAAAATATACGATAAATGATTTTTCTATTAGTAAAAAGCTTTTAGAACAGTTAGGTTTATTGTTAGTAGATTTTGCTGGTCAATCTGATAGCGTCTTATATGATAATCAAGATTACAGAAGATCAATTATTGATGATTTAGGCCCAAAAAAATTAAAGACGATAAATTTTCAAATTAAGAATAAATGGCATGAATGTCAGATTCTTATTAAAAGAAGAGAAGAAAAGATACGATCATTTAAAAAGAAAGAAGAAAATAATTTCGCAATTAAAGAGATGTATAAAATATTGGAGGAAGCTAATTTAAATTCAAGTGATGAAATTTTCGAATTACAATCAAAGGAATTGCGTCTTTCAAATAATTTTGATATAAATCACTCAATAAAGTTATCACTTGATAATTTAAATAACTATAAAAATGATGCTCCATCAGTAAGCCATTTAATTGCTCAATCAATTAAACAATTAAGTAAAGTTATTCAATTTGATTCAAAAATTAAGGAATTAAATGAAAATTTAATAAATATTCAAAATGATGTAGAAAATTTAATATATGCTTTAACAGAATATTCGGAAGAACTTGAGAATGAGGATATTAATTTGGAAGAAATTCAAAAAAGATTATTTTATTTGCAAAATTTAGAGCGTACTTTTTCTTTAGAACTTCCAAAATTGATTTTGAAGAAAGACGAATTAAAAACATTTATTGATACAAATTTATTTGAGCAAGAGATTAAGAAGCTGGATATTCAAATCAATAAATCGCAAGCTAATTTAAATACTCTTTTCGAGATTCAGTCTTCTCAAAGAAGGGAAACGGCTAATCAGCTTCAAGATTCTGTAATTTCTCTTTTGAAAAATCTAGGTTTAGAAAATGCAGATTTCTCAATTAACTTCTCAAAAGTTACACCTTCTCCAGAAGGCATTGATAATATAGATTTCCTTTTTTCTGCTAATCCTGATCAAAAGTTAGCTCCATTATCTAAAGTTATTTCAGGTGGAGAAATGTCAAGATTTTTATTAGCCATAAAATATAGCATTTCTAAAAAACCTAACACTTTTTTCTTAGATGAAATCGATAATGGTTTAAGTGGAAAATCATTACATTCTTTAGTTGATTTGATTAAAGTAACTGCAAAGGAAAGGCAGGTTTTGTGTATTACTCATCAGCCTTTTTTAGCAGCAACTGGAAATACTCATTTTAAAGTAAAGAAAAATGTTATTAATGGAATAACCTTTACTTCTATTTCGAAATTAATAACAAAAAAAGAAAGACAAAACGAGTTAATTGAACTTATTGGTGGTGGTTTTAGTGAAGCAAATAATTATGCATCGACACTTATAGACAGAGCGGCCGCATAAATTATAAATTTTCCACTATAATGAATGTTCTTTAAATCATTTTAAGATTTAAGCATGGTTAAAAAAAATATTGGAATTAATGAAGATAATTCAATAAAAATTCGAGGCGCTCGACAACATAATTTAAAGAATATAAATCTAACTCTTCCAAGAAATAAATTTATTGTTTTTACTGGTGTGAGCGGAAGCGGCAAAAGCTCTTTGGCTTTTGATACTATTTTTGCTGAAGGTCAAAGGAGATATGTAGAAAGTCTTTCTGCTTACGCAAGACAATTTTTAGGTCAAGTTGATAAACCAGATGTAGATAATATTGAGGGCTTATCCCCTGCTATATCTATAGATCAAAAATCAACGAGTCATAATCCTCGATCAACTGTTGGAACTGTAACTGAGATACAAGATTATTTAAGGTTATTATTTGGACGAGCCGGAGAACCTCATTGTCATCACTGTGGTTTACCCATTGCTCCTCAAACAATTGATGAAATGGTAGATCAAATAGTTTTGTTGCCTGAAGGAACAAGATATCAATTGCTTGCGCCTGTTGTAAGAGGAAAAAAAGGAACTCATGCAAAATTACTTAGTGGGTTAGCGGCAGAAGGCTTTGCCCGTGTAAGAATTAATGGTGAGGTGAGAGAACTTGCAGATAGTATTGAATTAGACAAAAATCATACTCACAATATTGAGGTAGTAGTTGATCGATTGATTGCGAGAGAGGGAATTCAGGAAAGATTGAATGACTCTTTACAAACTTGTCTTAAAAGAGGAGATGGACTATCTATCGTAGAAGTTGTTCCAAAAAAAGGCGAAACTTTACCTCCGACCTTAGACAAAGAAAAGTTATATTCAGAGAATTATGCATGTCCGATTCATGGATCTATCGTTGAAGAGTTGTCTCCAAGACTATTTTCTTTTAACAGTCCCTACGGTGCTTGTTCTGATTGTCATGGTATTGGATATTTAAAAAAATTTACTGCAGATAGAGTAATACCAGATACTTCTTTACCTGTTTATGCTGCTATTGCTCCTTGGAGTGAAAAAGATAATACTTATTATTTTTCATTACTTTATTCAGTTGGACAAGCTTATGGTTTTGAATTAAAAACTCCCTGGAAAGATCTTAGTAATTTACAAAAAAATGTCTTACTTTCAGGATCTGATAAACCAATTGTAATTCAAGCTGATAGTCGTTTTAAAAGTGCTAGTGGTTTTGAAAGACCTTTTGAAGGAATTTTGCCAATTTTAGAAAGGCAATTAAGTGAAACTAATGGAGAATCAGTTAAGCAAAAGCTTGAAAAATATTTAGAATTAGTTCCTTGTAAAACATGTTCTGGTAAAAGATTAAAACCAGAAGCACTTGCAGTTAAGCTTGGACCTTATAACATCACTGATTTGACTTCTAGTAGTATTTCAGAAACCTTATTTAATATTGAGAAAATAATGGGGTTAAGCAAAAATATAAAAGAAAATATTTCTTTATCTGAGAAACAAAAACAAATAGGCGAATTAGTTTTAAAAGAAATTAGGCTACGCCTAAAGTTTTTAATTAATGTTGGTTTAGATTATTTAACTCTAGATAGACCTGCGATGACTCTATCAGGAGGCGAAGCTCAACGTATCAGATTAGCAACTCAAATTGGAGCTGGTCTAACTGGTGTTTTATACGTATTGGATGAACCCAGTATTGGTTTACACCAAAGAGATAATGATAGATTGCTGGAAACATTAAAAAGTCTCAGAGATTTGGGAAATACTCTTGTTGTGGTTGAACACGATGAAGATACTATGAAATCTGCTGATTACTTAGTGGATATTGGACCAGGTGCAGGAGTTTATGGGGGAGAAATTATTGCAAAAGGTACATTTGAAGATGTTTTAAACTCAAAGGATTCTTTGACTGGAGCGTATCTCAGTGGAAGAAAGTCGATTCCTACTCCCAAAGAGCGAAGATCTGCAGTTAAGAAAAGTTTGATTTTAAATAACTGCGTTAAAAACAATTTAAAAGATATATCCGTTGAATTTCCTTTAGGGAAACTAGTTTCTGTTACAGGAGTTAGTGGAAGTGGAAAAAGTACATTAGTTAATGAATTATTACATCCTGCGCTTAGTCATTCTCTTGGTTTAAAAGTACCTTTCCCTAAAGGTGTTAAAGAGTTAAAAGGAATAAAAGCTATAGATAAGGTTATTGTTATTGATCAATCTCCTATTGGAAGAACGCCTAGATCAAACCCTGCTACTTATACGGGAGCTTTTGATCCAATCAGACAATTATTTACTGCTACTGTAGAAGCTAAAGCGAGAGGTTATCAAGCTGGGCAATTTAGCTTTAATGTAAAAGGAGGTAGATGTGAAGCTTGTCGAGGACAAGGGGTAAACGTAATTGAAATGAATTTTTTACCTGACGTTTATGTTCAATGTGATGTGTGTAAGGGAGCTCGTTTTAATCGAGAAACTCTTCAAGTTAAGTACAAGGGCTTCAATATTTCAGATGTTTTAGAAATGACTGTTGAGCAGGCTGCAGAAACTTTTTCCGCTATTCCTCAAGCAGCTGATAGATTATCTACATTAGTTGATGTAGGACTTGGCTACGTCAAGTTGGGCCAGCCAGCTCCAACATTATCTGGTGGTGAAGCACAAAGAGTAAAATTAGCAACTGAATTATCTAAACGAGCCACTGGAAAAACTTTGTATTTAATTGATGAGCCAACAACTGGGTTAAGTTTTTATGATGTTCATAAATTAATGGATGTTATTCAACGTTTAGTTGATAAAGGTAATTCCGTAGTTGTCATTGAGCATAATCTGGATGTTATTAGATGTTCAGATTGGATAATTGATCTTGGGCCTGATGGAGGTGATAAAGGTGGAGAGATTATAGTCGAGGGTACACCTGAAGATGTTGCTAAGCATTCAACAAGTTATACGGCTAAATATTTAAAAGAAGCTCTAAATTAAGCCCTTAATTAGTTACATTTCTTCGTATTTTTAACATTATTATGTACAAAAAATTTTTTTATGAAGTTATCAGAAAGTATTCATAGCAAGACTTGTGATATAGATAACTTTATTAAAATATTTAATCATAATGCTTTCTTAATATTTTTAAAGTTAAATACATCCTATTAGTTATATTGTGTTTGAAAAGTGCCAAATGAGTTTGAAATTTTTACATTTACATTTGCATGGTTTAATACGTTCTAATAGTCTTGAATTGGGTAGAGATTCAGATACTGGTGGTCAAACGCAATATGTTATGGAATTGGTAAAGAGCTTAGCTAATACTTCTGAAGTTCACCAAGTTGATTTAGTCACTCGTCTTATTAACGATAGTAAAATTGATAGTGCTTATTCAAAAGAGCAAGAATTTATTGAACCTGGAGCACAAATTTTAAGATTTCAATTTGGACCCAATAAGTATTTAAGAAAAGAATTACTTTGGCCCTATTTAGATGAATTAACTCAAAATCTTATTCAGCATTATGGAAAACAGGAAAATATGCCAAGTTATATACATTCTCATTACGCAGATGCTGGTTATGTGGGAGTTAGATTAAGCCAAGCTTTAAAAGTACCTTTTATTTTCACAGGGCATTCTTTAGGAAGAGAAAAAAAGAGAAAATTACTTGAGGCTGGTTTAAAAATTAATCAAATTGAAAAGCTTTACTGCATTAGTAAAAGAATTAATGCAGAAGAAGAAGCCTTAAAATATGCAGATATTGTTGTGACAAGTACTAAACAAGAATCTATACATCAATATTCTCAATATCACTCTTTTTCAACTGAAAAATCGAAAGTTATTGCTCCGGGCGTTGATCATACCAAATTTCATCATATTCATTCAACAACTGAGACCTCTGAAATTGACAATATGATTGTTCCTTTTTTGAAAGACTTAAGAAAGCCTCCTATATTGGCTATTTCTAGAGCAGTAAGAAGAAAAAATATCCCTGCTTTAGTTGAAGCTTATGGACGATCAGAAAAATTAAAAAGAAAATCTAATTTGATTTTAGTTTTAGGTTGTAGAGATAATACATCTAAACTTGATTCTCAACAAAGAGATGTTTTTCAAAAGATTTTTGAAATGATAGATAAATATAATTTATATGGAAAAGTAGCTTATCCAAAAAAACATTCCCCAGCAAATATTCCTTCTTTATACAGATGGGCAGCTAGTAGGGGAGGAATTTTTGTCAATCCTGCATTGACAGAACCTTTCGGCTTAACTTTGCTCGAAGCCTCTTCATGCGGCTTACCGATTATTGCTACAGATGATGGAGGTCCTAAAGAAATTCATGCAAAATGTGAGAATGGCATATTAGTGGATGTAACTGACGCTAATCAGTTGAAAATTGCTCTTGAAAAAGGTATTTCAAATAGTTCTCAGTGGAAGTTATGGAGTAGAAATGGAATTGAAGGAGTTCATAGACATTTTAGTTGGAAAACTCATGTCAGAAATTATTTATCAACTTTGAACGGTCACTATCAAAAATCCACTATAGTTTCATCATCTGGAATTAAAGAAAGTTGTTTGAAAGGCAGTTCTTCACTTATAAAACCCCATTGATCAAAAATTTGTGGATCAGAATGAATGATTAATTGATTTTTTTGAGTTTTTTTTAATTTAAAGCCTTTCTCAGATAATTTTTTTATTAGCTTAGCTGTTTCTTCAAATCGAGAAGCCATCGCATCAAGACTGACACAGTCACTTGTTAAGCCATCATCTTTCCAAGTAAAGAAGCTCATACTTAATAATTTAAAGATTTATTTTTAAAACTATACCTAAAACAACTAGTAATATGTTTATTTTCCAGAAATTTTCAACTATTTTTTGTTCTTTGATACCTTTTAGTTCAAAATGATGATGTATTGGGGCCATTAAAAAGACTCTTTTCCCATCCTTAAATATTGTTTTGGTGACTTTAAAAAAACCTATTTGAATTAATACTGAGAGAGCTTCAATAATAAATATTCCCGAGATAATAAATAACGTAAAAAAACTATTAGTTAATATCGAAATAGATCCCAATGTCGCGCCAAGTGTTAATGATCCGGTATCTCCCATGAATATCTTTGCAGGATATTTGTTGTATTTTAGAAAACCTATACATAGGCCTGACATTGCATAAGAAATAAGACCATAAATTATTAACTCTTTTTGACCTTTTATAAATATTTCTGTACCAAGTCCAAAAAACACTATTGAG